>JBDSHT010000001.1:0-5847 GCA_039918315.1 Ginsengibacter sp.
ATTCGGTGGCGGTGGTGGAACTATTTTACCGACAGAAATTGATGAACTTCATGCGTACGGAATTACACGAATTTACTCTCCCGACGATGGAAGAAAAATGGGTTTGGTGGGAATGATACAAGATGTCATTGCACAATGTAAAGATTCAAAAAATGAACCTACGAAGAGAAATGTAGTAAAGGAAAAACCCAACGGTCATACGCATTTTATTTTAGATGAATGGCACGATATCAAAACAGTCGCCCATTCCATTTCGTTAGCAGAAGCTAACGAGCCTTTTGATTTACTGAAGAATAATGAGCAAAATAAAAAGCAGCCAATTCTTGGAATTACAGGAACAGGAGGGGCAGGTAAATCTTCTGTTACAGATGAAATAGTCCGCAGATTTTTGACCACATACGAGGATAAAACAATTGCTGTAATTTCTGTAGATCCATCCAGAAAAAAAACGGGCGGCGCCTTGCTGGGTGATCGGATCAGGATGAATTCCATTCATAATCCACGTGCGTATATGCGCTCGCTGGCTACCCGCGAAAATGATAAAGCGCTAAGCAATCATGTTCAGGAAGCCATTGATATTGTAAAGGCTGCAGGTTACGATTTTATCATTTTAGAAAGTGCCGGTGTTGGTCAAAGTGATGCGTCTATTCTTGATTTTGTGGATATCAGCATGTATGTAATGACGCCTGAATATGGTGCTGCATCTCAGTTAGAGAAGATCAACATGTTGGATTACGCAGATATTGTTTGCATCAATAAATTTGACAAAGCCGGAGCGTTAGATGCGCTGCACGATGTAAAAAAACAATACAAACGGAATCATGGATTATGGACTGCTAAAGACGAAGACCTACCGGTAATTGGAACGGTAGCATCAACTTTTAATGATCCGGGTTGCAATATTTTATTCAACACAATCATTGGCGAAGTCATTAAAAAAACCGGTGACGTTTGGAAAAAATATGATGCGCCTGTAAGAAACAGTAGCCTCGGCGAAGCCGTGATACCACCAAAACGTGTAAGATATTTAGCAGAGATCGCGGAAGAAATTGAAAAATATAATAAGGCTTGCAACAATCAATCAACTATCGCTTCGCAGTGGTACCAGGTTGATGGCACTATTCAACTTTTGCGTGAAAGCGCGAAGGTGTTAAAAGAAAAAGACAATGGTCATGTTGCAGCTTTAGAAGAAATTTTACAAAAAGTAAAAAATAAATTGTCTGTTGAAAACAGAAACTTAATTGAGGAGTGGGAAACTGTAAAAGCACTTTATCAAAAAGAAAATTTTGAGTACGATGTAAGGGGGAAAATAATAAAGCAGCCTTTATATTTCGAATCTCTTTCTCATACAAAAATTCCTAAAATAGCAGTTCCGCGATTTAAAGATTGGGGAGACATATTACAATGGAGATTGCAGGAAAATTTTCCAGGCATGTATCCTTTTACCGCAGGAGTATTTCCACTAAAGCGTGCAGAAGAAGATCCTACGCGGATGTTTGCCGGCGAAGGCGGACCCGAAAGAACCAATCGAAGGTTTCACTATGTTAGTGTCGGTCAGCCTGCAAAGCGTCTCAGCACTGCATTTGACAGCGTTACTCTTTATGGTGAAGACCCGGGAGAAAGACCTGATATCTATGGCAAAGTGGGCAACTCGGGAGTGAGCATTGCCACAGTGGACGACGCTAAAAAATTATACAGTGGGTTCGATCTCTGCGATGCAAAAACATCAGTGAGCATGACGATCAATGGCCCGGCACCTATGCTGCTCGCCTTCTTTTTGAATGCAGCGATTGATCAACAATGTGAAAAATACATTATTGAAAATGACTTACGGGAAAGGGTAAACGAAATTATAGAAGCCAAATATAAATTAGAAAATCTTCCACACTACATTGGTGTCAATGGCGAAGAAGTACATCCTGAAAAAGGGCAAATGACAGGGCATTTACCAAAAGGAAATGATGGTCTTTGATTGAGATTACTCGGTCTTTCTGGGCAAGATGTTCTTCTCAAAGAAATATATGCCGAGATAAAGGCAAAGGCTTTATCGACGGTGCGGGGCACTGTGCAGGCAGATATTTTAAAAGAAGATCAGGCGCAAAACACCTGTATTTTTTCCACTGAATTTGCTTTAAAATTAATGGGTGATGTGCAGGAATATTTTATTGAAAACAATGTGCGCAATTTTTATTCAGTTTCCATTAGCGGGTACCATATCGCGGAAGCCGGCGCCAATCCTATCACACAACTCGCCTTTACATTGTCAAACGGATTTACTTACGTAGAATATTACATGAGCCGCGGAATGAAGATTGATGATTTTGCGCACAACTTGTCTTTCTTTTTCAGCAATGGAATGGATCCGGAATATTCGGTAATCGGAAGAGTTGCCAGACGTATTTGGGCCAAGGCGATGAAGCATAAATACCATGCAAATGATCGTTCACAAAAATTAAAATACCACATACAAACCAGTGGCAGAAGCCTTCACGCGCAGGAAATAGATTTCAATGACATCAGAACTACGTTGCAGGCACTCTATGCTATTTATGATAATTGCAATAGTCTTCATACCAATGCCTATGATGAGGCCATTACCACTCCAACGGAAGAAAGTGTACGAAGAGCGATGGCGATTCAATTAATTATTAATCGTGAATTAGGAACGGCTAAAAATGAGAATCCAAACCAGGGAAGTTTTTTAATAGAAGAATTGACAGACCTGGTAGAAGATGCTGTGATGGAGGAGTTCAACCGTATTTCAGAAAGAGGTGGAGTGCTGGGAGCGATGGAAAGAATGTACCAACGAAATAAAATACAGGAAGAAAGTTTGTATTACGAAACACGAAAGAACAATGGTGACTACCCTATTGTTGGAGTGAATACATTTTTCAACAAAGCAGGATCGCCTACCATATTGCCGGCAGAAGTGATACGAAGTACATCCGAAGAAAAAGATCAGCAAATAAAAACGGTGAAATTATTTCAGGAATTACATAAGAATGAAAGTGCAGCAATGTTGAAAAAACTTCAAGACGTTGCCGTGAATAACGGAAATCTTTTTGCAGAGTTAATGGAAACTGTAAAGCATTGTTCTCTCGGACAAATCTCGCATGCGCTTTATGAAGTAGGCGGACAGTATCGAAGAAATATGTAAGCCTATTTTTGCAATAAATAATATAATAAATAAAGCGCTGTCATCGCAGCGCTTTATTTTTAGAATCCATTTTCCCTAATTTATTTTACGGGTGTATTGACTTAACTCAATGCACTTTCCGTCTTTCATCTTGGCATCATTTACCACATCCATTGAGTCTTTTTTACCACTCATATCTTCAACAGATTCCGTGTACCATAAAGTAACATACTCTGTTTTCTTGTCCTTTGAAATAACAGACTCCCAATCTTCCATTTTAATCGACATGCTTTTGATGCCGGCTCTATTTCTTGTAAACATGGCCATCAATGAATCGTTCGAAACTGTCTTATCCAGTCCTTCGAAACGCATGTGTATCGAATCGCCAAAAGATTTCATACACTCTGCAATGTTTCCGTTTTCAAATGCCTTAAGCCCTGTTAACATCGTCATGGTATTTTGCTTATTACCCATATCCCAATTATCAGGATGCTCAATGGTGTAAGGGTAATTCATTACCTGGGCAGGCGCTGCCGATGCCAGGGAATCTTTTGAGGAATCTGTTGCAGGTTTTCCGGCATTGTTGCATGAAGCGAAGATTGCTCCGGCTAAAAAAATCAAGATCAACTTTTTCATAATTTTATTTTGTTTTTATGAATGAAAAAAAATGGTCTTGAGAGAAGCGGTAGGTGAATTGCAAATTGAATATTTAAATGTATGCTTTTTATTTATTTGTCCTCTATTTTTAAGGTATAAGTTTTCAGTAAAAACCGATTCCCTTCATTTTACCACTCACTATCTTTGTTCAAAAAAATGAGTCACAAAAATTATATCGTTTTCATTATTTTGTTTTTTATTGCCGCCTGCTCGTCAAATAAATATGCTGCCACCAACAAGGTTTACAAAAAACAAGCAAAGGCACTCGCTAAAGAAATAAGAACCTACCCGGCAGAAGGCGGCAAAGCCACCTGGGTGGGCACTACCAACTTTGGATTGCGTAAACCTAATTTTGTTATCATACACCACACGGCGCAAAATAGTTGTGACCAAACACTCAAGACTTTCACACTTCCGCGAACACAGGTTAGTGCACATTATGTAATTTGTAAAGACGGAACAGTGCATCACATGCTGAATGATTATTTGCGCGCATGGCATGCCGGCAAAGGATCCTGGGGAAATGATAAGGATATTAATTCTTCTTCTATCGGAATAGAATTAGACAATAATGGTTTTGAACCATTTACTGAATTGCAAATAAATAGCTTACTAACAGTATTGGACACCCTAAAAAGAAAGTACAGTATTCCTGGGTCAAATTTCATTGGTCACTCCGACATTGCACCCGGACGAAAAGTAGATCCGAATACAGCGTTTCCGTGGCAAATGCTTTCGCAAAAGGGATACGGACTTTGGTACGGTGATACATCGAAAATAATAGTTTCCGAAAATTTCAATTCGCTTTTGGCGTTACGTGTTATTGGCTATTCCATAAGCGATACATCTGCCGCCATCAGTGCATTTAAAAGGCATTTTACTCAACAGGATAGTACCCGCGAAATAAGTGAAGGTGATAAAAAAATATTGTATGACCTTATGCTGAAATATCAGTAAGGTATTATCAAGGCAAGCCTTTGTTCAACCAACTTCTTCCATTTACGAAACTTAATTACTGATGACTTTTTGAAACGAGATCATTTAAATAATCGGACGTAATCAGGTTGGTAGTAATCTCCTCCATTCCTTCATAAGCCAATAATTTTTTGGCCACATTTTTCATAGTATTGACGGCAATTTTTAAAAACCCAGGACCAAGGCTTATGCGGGCGACACCCATATTTTGCAAGGCTTCAAAATTGGGTATGCCAGGCAACAAAAGAATGTTTACCGGGAGGCCCACCGCTGAAATAATTCTTTCAATGGATTCCTTTTCTTTTAAAACAATTGGATAAAATCCATCCGCACCCGCATCCTTATAAGCCTTGCCTCTTGATATGGTTTCAGATAATATTTCTTCTTTAGACAAGTTTCCGGGATGAATATAAACATCTGCCCTGGCGTTAATAAAAAGAGATACGTTTTTTTCAACAGCAATATTTCTGATAATCGATATTTTTTTACATTGGTCACTAATTGAAATTAATTCTCCGGAGGCGGGACTGCTATCTTCAATATTTATCCCTGCGATACCTGTGTCAATAAGCCTTTTTATATTTTCTTTCAATTCCGAATCATTCGTTGCATATCCACTTTCAATATCTGCTGTCACGGGAACTTCCACGCCTTTTACAATGGTATTTAAAATGTTTAGAACCTGTTCAAATGGTATCTTTTCACCATCGCGAAAGCCATTGCTTAAAGCGATAGACGCACTAGCAGTTGCTATCGCAGGGTATCCTAAACTCTCTAAAAGTAAAGCACTTAATGGATCCCATACATTAGGCAGCACGAGCAATTTTCCATTGCCATGAAGTTCTTTAAATAATTTCCCTTTGTCAGATGAGGCTGGTTTTTCTCCGGTCATTTTTGATATTTTTTATTTGGATAAAATTAAACTATAAAGTCAAAAACGGTTTCCGAAACGCGCAAAAGAAATGAACTGTTTTATCCCGCCTTACCATTTGTAATTCCGTATTCTACCTTATCAATTTGTTATAAAAGAATAGCCTTTATATCATTACATTGCAATCCAAAAAACTATCAAACTCATG
>JBDSHT010000002.1:0-2644 GCA_039918315.1 Ginsengibacter sp.
GGCTTTGAATACGCCTTGCTGGTGTTTACTACAAAAATTAAATTGGTTGCATTTTTAGTATCGCGGGTGTTTTGAACATCTGTGATGGTAAGCGCAGGCTTTGTGTCTGGCGGAGTATTGTCTCCACCTGCACTCTTTTTACCGCAGGAAAACAAAACCAGCGAATAGATAATAAGTTGGATCATGTGAATCTTAATTTTCATTATTAATATTTAGTAGCTGATGTATAATTTTTTGTTTAATTACAATACCATACCTGCGCCCGTGTTTTCCTTTTTTACTCTTTATCACCAATCAGAATTTTAGCAAATACAGAAAAATGATCTGACGCAAATCTTCCATTCCAGGTTTGCGAAAAGTTTGAATGCTTTAAAACGGTCACTCCATTTTTAATAAAAATAAAATCTATGGGCAGGTCACTTTGCTCCTTTTGTTTAAATGCATTGAATGAACCGCTTGGGCCATAATGTGGCGTTGCAGAAATCACTTTACTATCGGTGAAATGCAATGGGTCATTTTTATCTAAAATAATTTTTATCGGTTCGTCATTTATGTTCGCGTTGAAATCGCCGGAAATGATTGTCGGAAATTTACCGGCAATTTTTGCCACTTGTTGCAAAAGCAAATGAGCGCTTTGCCTCCGTGCCTCTTTACCTATATGATCAAAATGAGTATTAAAATAATAAAATACTTTTTTGATTTTCTGATCCTTAAACTTAGCCCAGGTAACGATTCTGGGGTAAGCGGCATCCCACCCCTTAACACCGACTGCATTCATATTTTCAGAAAGCCAAAATGTATTTTGTTCGATAATTTTTAGCCGTTCCGCATTATAAAAAATAGCGCTGTACTCACCCCACTTCGAAGTATCTCTGCCAACACCTGCATATTTAAATCCGGGAAGGCCATTTTGTAAATCCTGCATCTGGTGCGGCAAAGCCTCCTGAACTCCTAAAATATCGGTTTCATAAAACAGCACTTCGCTTATCAAATTATCTTTTCGGTACGGCCAGCTATTCAAACTATCAGATGGCAAATCAAGTCTGATATTATACGTCATCACATTCAAACTCTTTTGAGAAAAGACCGGTATTAAAAGTGAAATCAAAACAATAAATAATCCAATTTTTTTCATAACGCAGGCTTTAAATTTTGCTTACAAATTTAACCTTTCTTAGGGCTCATTTAAAATACGAGTGTCTGTATAGAATGCGGCAAACAGGCAACTTCAGTAGCTTTTCCATCTATCCAAAGAAAATAATTGAATTTCTTATCGCCTGTATTCATCACTATTGTAGCCACTGTGCCGTCTTCATTTAAAAAAGACGTAGTTAATAAATCGCTCCGGCTTGCAGAACTACTGATTCTTTTTGCTCCGGGCTTTACAAATTTTGAAAACTGCCCGATGTAATAATATTCATTGGTGTAAATCAACTCGCCTTTTTTTGTATCAGCATGAATGGGAGCAAAACAAAAATTCCCAACATGATTTGGCCCGCCAGTTTCGTCCAGTAAAATATTCCAATCGGTCCACCCTGACATTCCATTATTAAAGTCATTGATCATCTGGCTGCCATACTTTTCACCAAGCGCCCAATCATACACTTTGTTCAAATCAAAGGCTTCTTTACAACCTTCAGTAAAAATCAAATTTTTATCAGGAAATGCTTCGTGTACCAGCTTCACGTTATTATACATAGGCTCACCTCCACTCCATGTTTCATACCAATGAAATCCAATTCCCCACAAATATTTTGCAGCTTCCGGATCATTTAATAAAGTAGATGCCCGTTGAAATAATAGATCGCGATTGTGGTCCCATCCTATAATTTTTTTATCACCATAACCAGCCTTCTCCATAGTGGGACCTAAATAATTTTTTAAGAAATCGCGTTCCTCTTCACCTGTATAAATACAGGACTCCCAACGCTGTGTTGCCATCGGTTCATTCTGGATGGTTATGCCCCAAACAGGGATTCCTTCTTTTTCATAAGCTCCAATAAATTTGGTGTAATAGTTTGCCCAACTTTGAAAATATTCTGGTTTTAGTTTTCCTCCTTGAATCAGGCTGTTATTCGTCTTCATGAATGCAGGCGGACTCCAGGGCGATGCGTACAACGTAAGCTGACCACCGGCTGCAGCCATTGCTTTTTTTATAAATGGGATTTTAAATTGACGATCATGACTTATGTCAAATGTGTTTAAGGCAGAATCCCCATCCTTTATATAGGTATAACTTCCGCTGGAAAAATCACAACTATTTATGTTGGTTCGGGCAATCGTGTAACCAATTCCATTTTCTTTATTAAAATAAGCTTTCAAAAATTCGTCCTGTTTATTAGCAGGTAATTTTGCAAAAGTTTCGGCTGATGCATCAGTAAGCGCACCGCCAATTCCCACGAATGTTTGAAATGTTTTTGTTGGGTCTATAAATACACAAACCTGGGTTTCAACCGGCTGACCGAATTGTTTAAATTGTAAAGTATCCGTTGGTGAAATTCTCAATTCAGAATTTTGGGCCGTTGTAAACACTTTCACGGTTTTACCATCTGTGGCAAATGCAGGAGCTTTTTTGGAAGCCACTTCCGTTTTGACCGGGTTATTGCAACCCACAAATAACACCGCTATTACAAAGAAAATATTC
>JBDSHT010000003.1:0-3359 GCA_039918315.1 Ginsengibacter sp.
ACAAAATTTAAGTGACGGTTTATTCCATTCAAAATTTTTAATGTTGAACAATCCTGTTGCCGATGCGATAGACATGTCTATTTCATACACATTAAATAAACGAAACCAGATAAATTCTTTGATTGAAATGAATTTGAATGCCTTTTCAAAAGTGGCAGGTTCATTTTTTTGAAACCATTTGATTTTACATAACGGTGTCATTGAATGAATAGGAGTACCCGTATCTTTATAGATTTTTTTTGCCTGATCCGATTCTCGCAATTCTTCCGCAATTTTTTCACTTCGTGAGTCTGCCCATGTTATTAACGGAGTGATGGCTGCATTATTTTTATCAACAATAATAAGACTGTGCATTGCACTGCTAAAACTAACAGTATTGGGTACACGATTTAATTTACTAACTATTTCCCGGATGCATTTTATTAAAGCATCCCATATATTTTCAGGGTCTTGTTCGGAATAACCTTCGGTTGAAATTTTTGTATCATAAAAAAACTGGACTTCCTGTAATGGTTTTCCTTCCTTGCTTACTGCAACGGCTTTTGTGCTTCCCGTGCCGATGTCCATCCCTAAATAGTATTCCTCATTTACTTCTTCTTCCATCAGGTAAATTTAAAAATATTTCTTTAATCCTTTATGATGTGATTTTGCACAAGACTCACATTTGGTCCGAGTTTTCGGCCATCAGGAAAATATCCATTCAAAATATTATTCAAGTAAAAACTTTTTTATCAATAATTCTATGGTTTCAAACTCAAGGAGAAATCCATCGTGCCCATACAATGAATCGATAGATTCAAAGTGTGCTCCGGAAATATGTGAGGCTATAAATTTTTGTTCGACTACAGGAAATAAAATGTCAGAATTAATTCCGATAACCAGTGCTCTTGCTTTTATTTTTTGCAAAGCTTCTTCAGTGCTATGCCGGCCACGCCCTACATTTTGGGCATCCATGCTTTTGCTTAAAAAGTAATAACTAAATGCATTGTATCTGCGGGCTAATTTTTCACCCTGGTATTTTTGGTAAGATTCACTTTTGAAATTCTCAATTTTGTTATGATCTGTTTCATTTTGGAGAGCATTGTAAGTATCATAATGTCTGTAAGAAAGCAATGCAATACTTCTTGCTGCTTTCATACCTTCTATTCCCGCATGTTGATTCTTGTTTTGCCAGGTGCAGTCACCTTCAATACTTAACCTTTGCGATGCGTTAAAAGCCTTTGCCCATGGGGAATGCACAGCATTTGTGGCAATAGGAAAAATGTATTCGAAAAGATCAGCTTCTTCAATTGCCCATTCCAATAATTGTTGCCCTCCCATCGATCCACCAATTCCAATTTTTATTTTTTCGATACCCAAATATTTTCTAAGGGGTTGATAAGAACGAATCATATCTCTTGGAGTAAAAAAAGGAAAGTCGTGATAAAATGCTTCTCCCGTTTCAGGGTTTTTATCAAGCGGAGAGATGCTTCCATAACAACTTCCAGGCATGTTCACACAAATAATAAAATAATTTTCAGGATTAAATAATTTTCCTTCACCCACCAATCCGGGCCACCATTCATCTGGCAGACTGTTGGCTGTAAGCGCATGAAATATCCAAACCACATTATCTTTTTCCTTATTAAGATTTCCATAAGTTGTATAACCCAAATGATAGGCAGCTAAGGTGCGGCCTGATTCAAGAGTAAATGGATGGCTGTGATGAAATGTACTGGTGACCAATTTCTCGAAATAATTAAAATAGGTTAGAAAAGAAATATTGCCTGCGGACAAAAGGACCGCAGGCAATATTATTTTAAAAACAATTGGTGATCCAATTTATTTTGGAAAAACGGTACTGAAAGCTTGTTCAATATCTGCTTTGATATCGTCAATATGTTCGATACCTACAGATACGCGTAGCAATCCCGGTGTAACACCAGCCGCTATTTGCGCCTCATCACTTAATTGCTGATGCGTAGTTGCAGCCGGTTGAATAATTAATGTTTTAGTATCACCAACATTAGCCAGGTGACTGATCATTTTTAAACTGTCCACAAATTTTATCGCGTTTTCTTTACTTCCTTTTATCTCGAATGAAAGAACTGCGCCAGCACCTTTCTTTAAATATTTTTGTGCATTCGCGTAATGCGGACTGCTCTTCAATCCCGGATAATTTACTTTTTCTACATGCTCATTTTGCTCAAGCCATTCTGCTAATGCTTGTGTATTTTGGACATGCCTTTCAACTCTTAATGATAAAGTTTCCAAACCCTGTAAAAGCAGGAAAGAATTAAATGGAGAAATCGCAGGGCCAAAATCACGAAGTCCTTCTACTCTTGCACGAATTGCAAATTGAATATTTCCGAAAGGGCCTTTGCTGCCAAATACATCATTGAACACCATTCCATGGTAACCTTCAGATGGTTCTGAGAATGCCTTGAATTTTCCATTTCCCCAATTGTAATTTCCTCCATCTACAATAACACCACCGATGCTGGTACCGTGACCACCAATCCACTTGGTAGCTGCCTGCACAACAACGTGAGCACCATGTTCCAATGGTCGGAATAAAAACCCTGCTGCTGCAAAAGTGTTATCCACTATTAATGGTAAGTCATGTTTTTTGGCGAGTGCTGCAAGACTTTCAAAATCCGGAATATTAAAATCGGGATTACCAATAGTTTCTGTATAAATCGCTTTTGTTTTGTCGTCAATCAGGCTTTCAAAATTTTCGGCTTCATTGTCTTTTGCAAATCTTGTTTCTATTCCAAGGCGTTTAAAAGCCACTTTAAATTGATTGTAGGATCCACCATATAAAAACGGGCTGGAAACGAAATTATCTCCCGATTCTAAAATATTGTTGAGTGCTAAAAATTGCGCCGCCTGTCCTGAAGAGGTTGCCAGTGCTGCAACTCCACCTTCCAATGCAGCTACTCTTTTTTCAAAGACATCAGTGGTCGGATTCATTATGCGGGTGTAAATATTTCCAAATTCCTTTAAGGCAAAAAGGTTTGCACCATGTTCGGAGTTTTTAAAATTAAAGGAAGTGGTTTGATAGATGGGCACAGCACGTGAACCCGTTGTAGGGTCTGGTTCTTGTCCGGCATGCTGTTGTAAAGTTTCAAAATGTTGAGTGCTCATAAAATGTTTATTTATTAAATAGAGAAAATTAAATTTAAATACTTTTTAGGGAAAAAGGCCAAAGCCTGTTGTGGGATGATATGTAATATAGAATGCCTTACGGCATACAACGGCAGATAACACTCATGCGAGAGCTAATGGAAGTAGATGTGAAAAATTGTTTTGCTGTTGTCATTTGAATTATCCTACAAATATAATAGGGTTTTATTTAATTTTTTAAAAGTATTTTAAAA
>JBDSHT010000004.1:0-25355 GCA_039918315.1 Ginsengibacter sp.
TTATTTCGAAAATGGAAAATGCGTATGCTGCAGCAGATGTAGTGATAGCAAGGGCTGGCGCAATGACCATTGCGGAATTATGTGTGGTAAAAAAGGCAGCGATTTTTGTTCCTTTTCCGTTTGCTGCTGAAGATCATCAGACGGTAAATGCCCGTGCATTGTCTGATAAAGGCGCAGCCAAATTAATTCCTGATGCGGAAGTAAAAAGTAAATTAATACCTACGCTTCTGGATTTAATAAATGATGAGAAAGAGATTGTAGCAATGGAAATAAATATAGCACCACTTGGAAACACAAGAGCAGATGAAGTGATTGCTGAAGAAATTTTAAAAAGTATTAAAGCAAAAATTTAATTAAGGATTTGACAAAATAAAATGAAGGATTACACTACCATATCGAGGGTTTATTTTATCGGAATTGGCGGCATAGGCATGAGTGCATTGGCAAGATATTATCTGAGCAAGAACGTGATTGTTGCCGGCTATGACAAAACTTGGACCGCACTCTCACGTCAATTGGAGAGTGAAGGAGCTGATATACATTATGAGGATAATTTAGAATTGCTGGACAGAGATGCAGAACTGGTAGTATATACTCCTGCCATCCCCAAAAATCATAAGGAGTTTAACTGGTATAAAGATCACGATTATGAAATGGCGAAGAGAAGTGATGTTTTGTCGCAGTTGACAAAATCGTCATTCAATATTTGTATCGCTGGCACACATGGCAAAACTACAATCAGCACTTTGGTCGCTCATATTTTAAGAGATACCGGTTATGGATGCAACGCATTCCTTGGCGGGATTTCCAGTAATTATAATACGAATTTCTGGGGCAGCAATAACAACACTGATGTGGTGGAAGCAGATGAATATGATAGAAGTTTCTTAAAGTTATCTCCGGATGTAGCTGTGATAACTGCTATGGATGCGGATCACCTGGATATTTATGGCACTGTTGAAAACATGCGGGAAGCATTTGCAGCTTTCGCTGCAAAGCTAAAACCGGGTGGGATTTTGCTGTCAAGATTCGGAATGCCCGGCAAAGATTTAATTGCGGCTAACCATCTACGTTACAGCCTGCAAAATGAATCAGCAGATGTATATGCTTCTAACATTCGAATGCAAAGTGGCGGCTACGAGTTTGATGTAATAGCAGCGGATTGGACCATGGAACAGGTCAAATTAAATATGGGTGGAATGCACAATGTGGAGAATGCAGTGGTTGCTATCGCTATTGCGCAATATTTAAAGATTGAACCGGATTTAATTAAGAAGGCCATTGAAAACTTTAAAGGCGTTAAGAGAAGATTTGAATATTTGATACCGCTGGGAGAGGCAGAAACGATAAAGAATAATGTTGTTTTTATTGATGATTACGCCCATCATCCTGAAGAGTTGAAAGCATTAATAAAAAGTGCGAAGGCGCTCTTCGAAAAAAGAAAGTGTACTGTGATTTTTCAACCTCATCTTTTTTCAAGAACAAAAGATTTTGCAGGCGACTTTGCGGCTGCACTTGATCTTGCAGATGAGGTATTGTTACTGCCCATTTACCCGGCAAGGGAGCTGCCAATGGAAGGTGTAACGAGTATGCTTATCTTAAATAAAATGGAGAATAAAAATGCCAGTGTGGTTTCACAGGAACAACTGCTGGAATACATTGGTGGCAACTATTTACAAACAGTTCAGAAAAGTAGTTTTGGGCAATTGCTTATCACTGCCGGAGCAGGAAATATTGATCAGTTAACAGCACCTATAAATCAAATATTACTGGAAGAATAAATGGCAGAAAACAAACGATACACATTTCAAAAGATTTTGGTTACCTCGGTATGGATATTACTGGGCGCCGGATTAATTGTGCTATTGGTTGCTGCTATCACGAAGAAGAAAGCAGAGTCAGTAGCACGTATTGATATTAGTATTGTTGGGGTACAAAATCATTACTTCATCAATAAAAGCGATGTGTTGATGATACTGGAAAAGGTGCATGGTAAAAAATTACAAAATGCAACCATCGGCTCACTGAACCTGGTGGCTATGGAGGGCAGTTTGCAAAAAGAACAATGGATAAAAAAAGCAGAGATCTTCTTTGATAATAATAATGTTTTGCAGATTAAAATTATTGAAAGAGAGCCGGTCGCAAGAATTTTTACAGTGAATGGGGAGTCTTATTATATGGATAGTTCGTTGGCTCGTCTTCCTTTGAGCGATAAGTTCTCAGCAAGGTTGCCGGTTTTTACCAACTTTCCTAACGATAAAAAAGTTTGGAATAAAAGTGATAGTTCGCTGGGAACAGAAATAAAATTACTTAGTGAATTTATTGGAAGTGATCCTTTTTGGATGGCGCAGATTGACCAGATAGATATTACTCCTTCGCGTTCATTTGAGTTGATACCTAAGCTAGGCAACCAGGTGATTCGTTTTGGAAATATTGAAAATTATAAAGAGAAGTTCAACAAGTTATTTGCTTTTTATAAAGAGGTGCAGACGCGCGTTGGATGGAATCGCTATTCTATCGTGGATGTGCAATACAAAGACCAGGTGGTGGCGGTAAACAGAAATAAGGCAGAAATAAAGGCAGATTCTTTAGCGGCGGTAAAAATTATGAAGGCAATTATTGAAGAAGCAAAAACAAAAATTAATGATACTACGCAGGTTCAATTACCACAAAAGGAAGAAGGCAATGGAAATATTAATGAGTCACGAGTGATAGACGATGCGCCTGATGAGAATGTTCCGGAACGCGCTCCTGTTATAAAAAATAAAACGGAGAATACACCCGGCACAGCAACAACTGCATCAGAAACGCCGATAATAAAATCTGTAATTGATAAACCAACGAGCATAAAAAAAGAAACGATAAAAAAAGTAGTAGCACCAAAACCGGTTGAAAAAAATAAAGAAGAAAAAGTGAAAAAGGAGCCCAAAGCAGTTATGCCGGCGAAGAGTGATTATTGATTTTCCGGTTAAACAAAAAGAGACAAAAATAAAATGTAAAACAGAACAGAAATAAACATAAACAAACAAGTATAACCACAAATGTTTTTTACAAAGCCTGGTTGTAAAAAGCAAAAAAACAACGCAAATTATGAATACTGAACAACCCATTATTGTAGGCCTGGACATTGGTACTACCAAAATAGCGGCCATTGCAGGAAGAAAAAATGAATTTGGCAAACTTGAAATTTTGGGATTTGGGCGGGCCAATAGTAATGGTGTGCAACACGGCATGGTGTTGAACATCGATCAGACTATTAAGGCTATTCAAACCGCACTGGAAAATTGCTATGCAAGCAATCCAAACCTTCCCATTAACGAAGTGTATGTTGGCATAGCCGGCCATCATATTAAAAGTCTTCAAACCCGCGGTGATATAGTGCGGCGTGATAACGACAATGAAATTACCCAGGCGGAAATTGATCAGCTCGTTAATGATCAATACAAAACTTATATACCCGCAGGCGATCAAATTATTGATGTGATTCCACAGGAATTTACGGTTGATAATTTTCAAAATATTCCTGATCCGATTGGATACAGTGGAGTAAAAGTGGGTGCTAATTTTCACATCATCACTGGTGATAAAAACGCAATCAGGAATATAAACCGGAGCGTTGAAAAAGCAAATTTAAAAATAAAAGACCTTGTACTTCAGCCGTTGGCTTCTGCCGCTGCTGTAATGTGTGAGCACGACCTGGAAGCCGGTGTAGCCATCGTTGACATTGGTGGAGGAACAACAGATCTAGCTGTGTTTTATGAAGGTATTTTAAAACACACGGCTGTGATTCCATTTGGTGGAGAGAACATTACCAATGATATTAAAACAGGTTTGGGAGTTTTAAAAACCCAGGCAGAACAAATGAAAGTTCAGTTCGGTAGCGCACTTGCTGACGAAGCGAAAGCAAATACTTTCATCACTATTCCGGGATTGAGAGGAATGGCTGCAAAAGAAATCAGTGTAAAAAATCTTGCTGCTATCATACAAGCCCGCATGAGTGAAATAATGGATTTTGTGGCTTACCATTTAAAACAGGTAGGAATGGACAATCGAATGCTAAACGGAGGTGTCGTGTTGACAGGTGGAGGTTCACAATTAAAGCATCTTATTCAATTGACAGAGTATGTTACAGGGCTCAATGCAAGAATAGGATATCCAAATGAGCATCTCGCTGCCGGACACATTGAAGAGTTGGCAAAACCAATGTATTCAACCTGTCTTGGTTTAATATTAAAAGGCTATAATGATTATGAAAATAAGCGTAAGCAATTTGAATTAGAATACGCCAAGATCAACGTCCCGGCTAGTTTACAGACAGGTGAGTTACAACTTGAAGAAGAGGAGGTGGTAGAGAATCATAATGTAGTGAAACCAAGAAAGACATTAAAAAGTTTTTTAGATTCCTGCAAAAACGGATTGATAGTATTGTTTAAAGATGAAGAAGATTCGGAATTGTAAAAAATGATTTTTTGCCTCAGAAACAAAACAGGGAAAACTTAAAAAAATAAATAAACAAATAAAAATTCCTTTCTTTTTCCTAACGAAAAAAAGGAATTACACTAATCACAAAAAATGCCCTTCGGGGAAAAGGAGATACTTACCATGATACAATTTGATTTGCCAAAAGAACAATCGTCAATTTTAAAAGTGATTGGAATAGGTGGTGGTGGTAGCAATGCTGTCAACCACATGTATAGCCAAAATATTGAAGGAGTTAACTTCATTATTTGTAATACAGATGCCCAGGCAATCGCTAACAGCAGTGTGCCTAACAAGGTGCAACTTGGCCCACATTTAACCCAGGGTTTGGGTGCCGGTGCCAATCCTGAAATTGGTCGTGAGGCCACTGAAGAAAGCCTTGAAGAAATAAAACGGATATTGGAAGTGAACACCAAGATGGCATTCATCACTGCCGGAATGGGTGGTGGCACAGGGACTGGTGGAGCGCCAATCATTGCAAAAATGTGTAAAGATTTAGGCATACTTACAGTCGGAATCGTAACTACTCCTTTTGCTTATGAAGGGAAAAAAAGAATTGCACAGGCAACGGATGGGATCAATAAATTAAAAGATCATGTTGATACTTTATTAGTGATCAGCAATGATAAACTACGTCATCAATTTGGTAACCTTACCATGAAAGCTGCATTCACCAAAGCAGATAATGTTTTGGCGACAGCCGCCAAATGTATCACCGATGTTATCAATAGTACCGGTCAGATAAATGTCGATTTTGCTGATGTGTGCACAGTGATGCGCAATGGTGGAGTTGCCATTTTAGGAAGTGCTGAATGTGAAGGTGAAAACCGTGCGCAGAATGCGATAGAGCAAGCATTGAATTCTCCTTTACTAAATGATAATGATATCAGGGGAGCGAAGTGGATTTTAATAAATATTAATTCCGCCGAAGGCGACACAGAATTTACAATGGATGAAGTGGAGACTATCCAGAATTATTTATTGAGCCAGGCAGGTGAAGATTCAGATGTAATTCTTGGACTGGGTTATGATAACACATTGGAAAATAAAATCGGTATAACTCTTATCGCAACAGGCTTTGAAAACAAACAACCTTTTGAAAAGAAGGAAGAACCGGTTGCTGAAATAAAAAAAGAAAATGAAAAAGTAGTCGTGGTTTTAGAAACAGAAGAAAAAAAGAAAATGAGCCAGCCACTTTTTCTTTTTGATGAAAAGGCAGAAATCGTCACAGAAACGAATGACCATTCAGACGAAGAAATTAGTAATGACGCGAGTACTTTTAAAACATTGAAAGAGGAAGATGTGCAGGATTTTTTTCCGAAAGAAAGTTCTTTGGAAAAAACAATGATGCCGAAAATTGAGGGAAGTGAAATTCCGGAAAACGTAAAATTACCATTGGCGGATGATAAAAATACTGTTGATAAATCATTGGAAAATTTTGTGTATTTAAAATTATCTTCGGACTCTTATTCTGATATCCCATCTGAAACTAACTGTGATCAGCCTTTGGCTGAAAAATCAAACCAAAAGAATTCAAACGACTTAATTAATAAAGAAGCTAATAGCGCCCCAACGTCAGGCGGCTATTTGGCAAAGCCTTCGCAAATTTATGCGGAGGGAAAGCGGAAGGAAGAATCTAAAACTAAGGAAGAACCAACTCCGTTGCAACCTTCTAAACAGGACGACGAACCTGTTACAGAAATGCAATTGGTAGTAAAAGATTCCCATGGGGTGGCGGAGGAAGAGAAGGAAAAGAAAGTACACCAAACGATGCCCATCATGATGTCGTCTGTTGAGGAGCCGCCGCTGGTGGACGAAGCAGACGAATTAAAGCGCCGGGCTATGGATCGCATTGCGAAGTTGAGGAATCTTTCCTTTAACGTAAACGCTGCGGACCCTAACAATGAGTTTGAGTCTGTTCCAGCTTACCTCCGCCGCAATATGGAATTGCATAATTCTATCGCGAACGTGGAAAGTTTTTATACAAACTACACCGTAAAATCTGACGAAAATAATAAGGCAGAAATCGGAACCATCAATTCTTTTTTAGATGGCAAAAAGCCTGACTAATTTATTTATTATAAAGTTGAAAAGCTTTGTTGTGTATTACTGTTTAATGTTTATGTATCCCCGGAGACTTTGTTAGCCGGGGATTTTTTTGGCTGGAAAATCCTCTCAATCTCCAAAAGAAAAAATTCTTACATTCACAACACACCTTATCGATATGAATTTAAAATATTTACAAATGAAACGGTGCATTTCAGTTGCCTTCTTTTTTTTATTGATTGTAGGAAATGCCGGATGTGATAACGGAGATTTTAAAGACCCTACGATAAAGATTGAAACCCAGTTCGGTGATATTTATGTAGAACTATATCCTGATAAAGCTCCAAAAACAGTAAAGGGTTTTCTTTCTTATGTGGATGCCGGATATTTTAAGAATACCAATTTTTATCGCGTGCTAAAAAGGGAGGACCAGCCTTCTAACGCATTTAAATCGGAATTGATACAAGGCGGACTTTGGGATGTGGATTATAAAAAACAAAAATCAATTCCGGGAATTCCTCAC
Organism: Ginsengibacter sp.; assembly: GCA_039918315.1. GTDB lineage: Bacteria > Bacteroidota > Bacteroidia > Chitinophagales > Chitinophagaceae > Ginsengibacter. The sequence continues at coordinate 7,049 of JBDSHT010000004.1, forward strand.
GAATCCACCAAGGAAACCGGATTGCTACACAAGGCCGGCACTATTTCATTAGCCCGCGCTGAACCCGGTACCGCCAGCACTGAATTTTTTATTTGTTTAACTGATCAGCCCGTTTACGATTTTGGCGGGGAGGCAAGTCCGGAAGGATTAGGATTTTCACCTTTCGGAAAAGTGGTGAGAGGAATGAAAATTGTGAAGCAGATCAATATGCAACCAAATACGTCAACAACATTTTTGCGTCCGATTAAAATATGGAATATTGTCAGGGTTAAAAAATAAGGAATAATTCTTTCACCCAAATAATTCCTTAAAGTCCGCACCAAAATAATAATATGGTCAATTTGCAGTTAGCATTTACATTTGCGGATTATTTTAGAACCTAATACATTGTGCAGTCTTAGATATCTGAAGTTAACTATTCAATTATAAGCGTGAGCGACAATTTAAAAAAGGTAACCCCGGTTGGATTAATAATAGCCCTGGGAATTGTGTACGGAGATCTTGGTACCTCACCATTATACGTTTTCAACGCCATCATAAGAGACAGAGTTATTTCTCAAGACCTTATCCTCGGTAGTTTGTCTTGTATAATATGGACACTTACTTTACAGACTACTTTAAAATACATCATACTTACTTTAAAAGCGGATAACAATGGCGAGGGTGGTATCTTCTCATTGTACGCATTGATCAGGCGACAAAAACGATGGCTCATTTTTCCGGCAATGATAGGCGGGGCCTCGGTTTTAGCCGATGGTATTATCACACCTTCTATCACGGTTACCTCAGCTATTGAAGGTTTACGTCAGATTCCAATGTTTAGTTCTATAGAAGGAAATACAATCGTTTATATAGTTATGGGGATATTGGTTGTTCTTTTCTTTTCGCAACAATTTGGTACAGCATCCATTGGAAAATTATTCGGCCCGATGATGTTCTTTTGGTTTTTGATGTTGGCAGTTTTGGGCTCCATGCACCTGTTTGATGTGTTGTCAATATTCAAAGCATTTAATCCCTGGTACGCTATTAAATTACTAACCATTTATCCCAACGGATTTTGGATATTAGGAGCTGTATTCCTTTGTACTACTGGAGCTGAGGCACTTTACAGTGACCTTGGCCATTGCGGCAGAAAAAATATTCGCACTTCATGGATCTATGTAAAGGCGGCTTTAATCATCAATTATCTCGGCCAGGGAGCATGGTTGCTCCACAATCACACAGGAAAAGTTTTTACTAAAGAAATCATAGATAATGGATTCAATCCATTCTATGGCATCATGCCGGAAGGTTTTAAAATGATAGGAATTGTGATTGCCACGATGGCTGCTATCATTGCGAGCCAGGCATTAATAAGTGGATCGTTTACGCTTATCAGTGAAAGTATGCGTTTGAATCTTTGGCCAAAAATGAAAATTCATTACCCGACTGAAGCACGCGGACAATTGTACATCCCCGGTATCAATACTTTATTATTGATTGGTTGTTTGTGTATTACATTATATTTCAGAACGTCTTCAAACATGGAAGCAGCCTACGGTTTAGCGATTACGTTGTGCATGTTGGCCACTTCTATTTTGTTTGCGAATTATTTGGTATCCAGGAGAACTCCCAAAATTCTAATCTATTTTTATCTCGCTGTTTATCTCACCATTGAAATGAGTTTCCTGATTGCGAATCTTGAAAAATTCCCTCATGGCGGTTTTGTAACATTGATAATTAGTGGCGGTTTATTTACCATCATGTACGTTTGGTATCGTGCCAGAAAAATCAAAAATCGTTATATAGAGTTTGTGCGGATGGAAGAATACCTTCCGACTATCCAGGAGTTAAGTAATGACCCGAGTATCGCGAAATATGCGACACATTTGGTGTATTTAACCAGTGCTAATAATCCAAAAGAGATTGAGCATAAAATAATTTATTCCATCCTGAACCGAAAGCCAAAGCGTGCGGATATCTATTGGTTTGTGCATGTGGATACGCAGGATGAGCCTTACACTGCTGATTATTCGGTGGAAACTATAATTCCAAACGAAGTGATAAGGGTTGAATTAAGATTAGGTTTTAGAATGGAACCGCGTATTAATTTGATGTTTAAAAAAGTGGTGCAGGATATGGTGGCCAACAAAGAAGTGAATATTACCAGCCGATACGAAAGTTTACAAAAAAGTAATGTGGTAGGCGATTTTCAATTTATTGTAATGGAGAAATTCTTATCGCAGGATAATGAATTACCCATTTTTGAAAGGCTGGTTATGAAAATGTATTTCTGGATAAAAAAGATAAGCCTTAGTGAAGAGCGCGGTTTTGGGCTTGAACAAAGTAATGTAACAGTAGAAAAATTTCCATTAATAGTGGCTCCAGTCAGATCACTGAAATTGAAGCGCATATTTTCCGATGATGAATTGTAAAGAAAAACAGATATCTTTTCGTGGCACACGAATAGTAAAATAGTTTTTGATTGCAAAACTTTCTTACAATTTTTATCTCCCTTGATTTAAAAAATAATGCCCCACATTCTTATTTATATTATCAGCGGTTATCTCCTGTTGATGATATTGGTATATGTCGTCCAGGAGAGATTTATTTTTAAACCGGAGAAATTAAAACAGGATTTTGTTTACAAATATGATGTGCCGTTTAAAGAATTATTTTTTGAAGTGGCACCTTCTGTAACCATCAATGGGCTTCACTTTTATACACCAAACCCGCACGGACTCATTTTATATTTACATGGTAATACACGCAGCATAAAAGGTTGGGCGAAATATGCCAAAGATTTTTCACGATACAATTATGATGTGGTGTTAGTTGATTACCGGGGCTTTGGAAAAAGTACCGGGCAGAGAAATGAAAAGAATATGTTGAATGATATACAGGTGGTGTATGATACGCTTGCCGTGCAATATCCAGAGCATCACATACTGGTGTATGGAAGAAGCCTTGGCAGCGGTTTCGCAACGAAAATAGCCAGCGAAAATTCTCCCCGTTATTTAATTTTAGATGCTCCGTATTATAGTTTTGCAAAAGCCGTTCAGCGCTTCATTCCCATCTTACCCATGAAATATGTTTTGCGTTATCAATTGCGAACAGACAAGTGGATACGAAAAGTAAATTGCCATACGTACATTATTCATGGAAGTAAGGATTGGCTGATACCAATAAGTCAAAGTGAAAAATTGCAAAAACTAAATCCGCGAAAAATAACCCTCATCAGAATAGAAGGAGGAGGTCATAATAATCTTCCTTCGTTTCCTGAATACCATAATTTTGTAAGAGATATTTTGGCGATATAAAAAGCAGGAGGCACGGACATTGATATAAAATAATTAATAAAAAATACTGCATAAAAGTACCCGTAAAAAAAAGAAGAATGGACCCAAAAGCACCGCCATACAAAGTTTCAACAAAGAGAAAAATAATTAGAATAATGACTGTCGTGATTTTTTTATACTGTTCCATAGGGTTAGCATTATTTTATTTGCAGGGAAAAATAATGTTTCATCCGGAACCATTGGCGCAGGATTATCAGTTTCAATTTGACGTCCCATTCAAGGAAGTAACCATTGCAATGAATGCCAACGATTCATTAAACATGATTCAATTTCTTCCGAAAGACTCTTTACCAAAAGGTGTGGTTTTGTATTTTCATGGCAACAGAGATAATGTAACACGCTACGCAAAATTTGCGCAGAATTTCACGAAGCTCGGCTATGAAGTATGGATGCCGGATTATCCCGGATATGGAAAATCAACCGGTGAAATTTCTGAAAAGTTGATGAATGAAGAAGCCAGTGAAGTTTATAAACTGGCCCATTCAAAATTTTCAGCGGATAGCATTATCGTGTATGGTAAGTCGTTAGGTACAGGTGTTGCTTCCTACATTGCCGCCAAAAAAAAGTGCAGAAGACTTATTTTAGAAACGCCTTATTATAGTATCCCTTCTTTGTTTAGCAGCTATGCGCCCATTTATCCTACCAACAGGATGTCGCATTTTAAATTTCCGGTGGGCGAATATTTGAAAGATGTGCAGGAACCTATCACCATTTTTCATGGTACTTCTGACAGAGTTATTTTTTACCGGCAGGCAAGTAAATTGAAAAAAGTTTTAAAACCCGGTGATGAATTTATTACCATCGAAGGTGGCACGCACAATAATTTGAATGACTTTGAGATGTTTCATCAGAAGCTGGATTCGATTCTTAGGTAAACTTTATTTTTTATTTTTTTATTGAATGCTGTTGGTCTTAGTTATTGTTGGTGTTCCTATTTTATTTTACTCTTCAAAATTGCCCGATCGATGAAACGCAGCCGTCGTCTGGTTTCCAACCAACGACTTCCAACAAAACTACCTTTTTAATTACTCGCTAAATGCGTCAACATTTTAAACCAAACATTTATTCATAAAGCTAATCTATGAATTAAAACGGTGCGATACCAATGCTGCTGGTCGGGAGACACAGGCGGCGGCTGGAACGTCTTTCGAAACACCAGTGAGGGCTAAGTAAAATTTGGGACACCAAATACGGTTAAATTATTGGTGATTCTGCTATTCGTCATCTTTGTCTTCCCCCATTGTCTTTTGTCGGTATTTAATTCCACTTATAATTTGAGAAGTCATATCAGAAGCCTTCATATCAATAATTTTTTTGGCTAAATCATCATATCCTATAACAATGGCTTTAAAAATTCCGCCAAACAAAAATGAAAACCAAAAGAAAGTTATTGGGTCAGAAAAATGAAAGCCTACTTTAAACCAATAAATAATTATTGCTATTGTGATAACAAAAAATATTTTTTCAGGCTTTAGGTTTTTAACAACATAACCAAGAAACGAGAATGCAATACCAAACAAAAGCCAATAGTTGTCAAACAAAAAGGCAAACGCAGGTATCAAAATTAATGTAAGACTAAAAAACACAATAAAAATAATAGTTGCGATTCGCTTAAATTTTGCTGCTGCTGCTAAGTCTTCGTTCATGTCAGTTATGATTTTCGATGTTGTCAATTTTGAAACGAAATGTCACTTATTGGTGATTCACAACACGCTAATATATGTTATAAGACGCTATCCATCAAAATTGCCGCTAATAATCAAATCGTCCTTGAAAGTAAAAAAACTAACACCGGTTAAAACTGAATGTATCTTATTTATATTTGCTACTGGTTATAATAGAAAACTTACTTAATACAGAAATGATAATTCTTATTTGTTTATTGAAAACTATAATTGGATACTTCATTCTATTATTTGCAGGAACAAACCTCTTGGGTTTAATTGTTCGAGGGATAATTCCAACTTACGTTAAAGATGTCGACGGAGACCTAAGAGCACTACCTAATATTTCTTCCAGTAAAAACTTGCTAATCACTATCGCTTTTTCGACTATTTTAATAGTCTATTTTTTCTTCTTGTATTATTATTGGAATCTTGGAATTTTAAGTGCTGGATTAATATTGATGTTTACAAGGTTACCAGATTTGCTTTTTGAAATGAAAACTGGTCAGAAGATTAATTCAAAGATAATGCCTCAGGAACCTATCTATCTTTTTTGTAATATTCTGGGTTGGTTAATGTTACCACTCATTTACTTTTCATTATGTCACTTGAATTGAAATAAGATAAAATGAGGGATCATCTTAAAATATTTAAATTTTATTGAATGCTGTTGGTCCGGAGACCGGACAGCGGCTGCGTTTCAAAATTTTAAATCACGAAGTAGTGTAAATTAAGATCGGAATACCAGCTACGGTTAAGACCTCTTTCTGTGCCTTTTAGAATTGCGTTTTTCATAAAAAATCTGGTATTTTTCAGATGCAACTTAAATACAAATATTTTTATGACTTCAAAACACTGGGTCACAATCCTAACAGTAGCAGGATCAATTACTTTGTTCAGTTCATGGCTAAATGAAAACTTAATCGAAAAAGGTGTTAATGATAGATTGATACTATTTGAAAATTATTCTAGGAAGATTACTGAATCTAAAATTGAAAACGCAATCTTGGAAACGAAGTTGTGGAATGTCAGAAATCTTTTTGCTCAGGACACAACAAATAAACAATTAAAAGAAATCCTGTATAATAAGATGTTAGCCTACCAAACCGCGAATTTAAAAAGTTCGGAAATTGCTAGCGAAGCATCTGAAGAACTCTTTCCATATGATACAACATTTGCTAAAGAGAATACTGAGAATATAGCAGAACTCAAATTGTTATATAAAGCAATGCTCGATGAGGGTAGCTTAACGGCGAAAGACTTTGATAATCAATTTATGATGCTTGTAGCACAAGACTTTTTTCTACCTTATTATGATATAGATATGTTTGAGTGGGTTTTGAATAAGCGACAGGATGAATATAATGGTTACCTAGCTTATGTAAATAGGCTTTGGTTCTATATTATCGGTTCGTTATTGTTAGCAATTGCATACGTCTTACATAGAAGGAACGAGCACTAAATGATTTTGCCCTTCTTTTAAACTTCCCCCAACTCAACACACTCCCCAGTCACCTTCAATTTATATTTCACACCCACTTTCAACGCATAATTTTCTTTCTCGTGGCTTACGGGAAAATTAAAACAAACAGGATATTTATAATCTTTCACGATGGCTTTGAACATAAGGATTGTTGAACTCTCCATCATTGAACGCTGCAGCTAATGGCGCATATAAAGACGCGATTTTGGAGTAACGAATTTTTGTGCAGAGAGAATGCAAACCAAAGATTTTTATTTGCTTTTTTTTACTTTAAAAGCTACGAAATAATAATTATTGGCGGCACCTATTAATTCCATTTCGAAATAATACGATTCTACGAAATGAGTATAAGCCATAAATTCATGTGTAGGAACTACAAATTCGTCAAATAAAATAATGTCGCCTTCTTTTAAAAATGGAGCAAGGCTGGTGAGTGTGTATAGTGTAGCGGTAAAGAGATCCGCATCAAGCATTAAAACTATTTTATTTTGATTGTCAAAAGTGCTTAAAAATCCAGGTAAAGTTTGTTGAAATAATCCTTCAAAAAATTGCCCTCTTTCATCTTTTATGGCAGGCATTTTACCACCATCACCGAAGGCGCCCTTTTTAAATGGTCCGAAATCCTCCGGTAATCCAGTGAAGGTGTCAAATCCATAAAAACGAGATTCAGCATGGGAATTCTGTGTCATCCACCAGTTAAAAGAAACTCCGTTTGCTACTCCAAATTCCAAATAGTTAATTGGTGCCTGAAGTCCTTCAGTTTTTATAATGTGTTCGTACAATCCGAATCGTTTTTGATAATCCCACTTAGATGGAAAATCATTCACCGAAATATTTTTATGCTTTTCTGCCCATCTTGAGAGTTGTGTCATCCAAAGTAATTGGCGAAAAAAAGGTGTTATCCAGGAGAAGATAACATGTAAGCGTAAACGAATAAATAGAATTTTTGCAAAATGAATCGCTTGTAATTTCATGTGTAAATATTATTTGTTAGGGAACTAACATTCTTTTAAAGAAACGAAGTTTTGATCAACAGTCAACTTGTATTTTGCTCCTACTTTCAATGCATAATTTTCTTTATCATGGCTTACTGGAAAATTAAAACAAACAGGATATTTATAATCCTTCACGATAGCTTTTATTACCTCTTCTGTGCTTTGCCCAAAGGGCGTTGTAGTATCTTTCATGTCAGAAAAACGGCCAACTACCAATCCTTTTAAATGCTCTAATTTTCCACTCCGTTTTAGTTGATACATCATGCGGTCCACATTGTAAATGTATTCGCCGACATCTTCTATAAAAAGAATTTTATTTTTTGTATTAATATCAGATGGTGTACCAATCAAATTAGCAATCAATGAAAGATTTCCACCCAACAACATGCCGCTTCCTTTTCCGGGTTGGTCCATGGTATCGGGCTTGGTTGTATAAGCAGCTTTTTTGCCGATCAGTGCCTCACGAAGACTTTGAATATATGGATTCTTGAACTCTCCATCATTAAATGCAGCAGCCATTGGTGCGTGTAAAGACGCGATTTTAAAATTCGAATAAAGATGACTTCCAAGAACTGTGATATCACTAAACCCGATGATCCATTTCGGGCGTTGTTTAAATTTTTTAAAGTCAAGCTCATCGATGATTCTGCCGGTACCATAACCTCCTCGGGCACATAAGATGGCTTTGATTTTTTTATCATCCATCATGTGTTGCAGGTCACTGGTTCGCTCTTCATCGGTACCCGAAAAATAATGAAATTGATGGCCTGGTGTTTTTCCAACTTTCACTTTGAAGCCCCACGAGTTAAGGGTTTCAATACATGTCTGGTATTTTTCAACTGGCATAAAACCGGCCGGGCAAACTAAACCAATTGTGTCACCTGGTTTTAAGTATGGAGGGATGATGGTCATTTTATTAGATTTTAGGTGTGAGATATGAGACAAGAGCAATCAGCAGTCAGCAATGAGCATTCAGCAATGAGCCATCAGCATTCAGCTTAATACTGCAACTTACTTCTTACTACTCACTACTTACTACTTGTCAGAGAGCTTCCTTGGTCATTCACATTCAATATATGAACTACTCCGCATTTCAACGCATAATTTTCTTTGATGTGCCCTACGGGAAAATCAAAACAAACGGGGTAATTATATTCTCTTACTTTTTCATTGACAAGATCATAAACAGTTCTGCCAAATTCTTCTCCGGGGTCATCGGGTTTTATTTTAAATCCGCCGACAATAAGGCCTTTCAATTTTTTTAGTTTTCCACTACGTTTTAAATTCCAAAGCATCCCGTCAATTTTATAAAGATATTCTCCTACATCTTCAATGAAAAGAATTTTTCCATCTGTATTAATGTCTGAAACGCTTCCGCATAAAAGTTGAATAATGGATAGATTACCTCCGATCAAAATACCTTTTGATTTTCCCACCCGGTTATTGATATTGAAAGGTGCCCGGTAACTCATCGCTTCCCCTGAAAGGCACTGCCTGATGGATTCTATGGAAGCAATTTGTGTTGGCTCTGCCATTAAAAAATCTTCCGGAAAACTATTTGTCATTTTGGAATGCAGAGTGGCAATTCCAAAATTTGTATTGATGTGGCAATGAAATACGGTGGCATCACTAAATCCAATAATCCATTTTGGATGCGATTTGAATTTTGTAAAATCAATCTGATCAATAATTCTTACTGCTCCGTATCCGCCTCTGCCCAGCATGATGGCTTTTATGTCCGGGCTATCTAGCATGGATTGAAGATCCATTCTTCGTTCTTCGTCTGTACCCGCAAATGTAAAATCCTTTGCACCAACGGTATTGCCTACACGAATTTGAAAACCCCATTCCAGCATTTTATTTACCGCAGGCTGTATTTCTTCCAAAGTGATATGTCCTGATGGGCAAGTGATACCGATGACATCGCCCTTTTTTAAATAAGGTGGTATTGTGACGGGAAGCAGGTCATCCGGATCATTCTTTAATTGAGTAAATGAGGTGATAATAGCCGCAAGCGGTACCACAGAAGAAAGAAAAGATTTCCGGTTCATTGGATAAAGTTATTTAAAAGAGTAAGAACGAAAAGAAACTGGAATAAATTTATGTGGCGGGTTAGATGTACCCACTGCCCACTTGCAAATGCTTCACCTATGCAATTCTTTTGGGCGGTGAAATTGATTGAAGTAATTTTGCAGGCTAATTAAAGATAGATTTACATGACTCCTTCCAGATACTTGCTTACCGCAGCTTTGCCCTACGCCAATGGTCCTTTGCATATTGGCCACCTGGCGGGTTGTTATCTTCCTGCTGATATTTATGCACGCTATTTAAGGGCTAAGAAGTTGGATGTAAAATTTGTTGGAGGCAGCGATGAGCATGGAGTTCCCATTACCATCAGGGCGATGAAAGAAAATAAAACTCCACAGGAAGTTGTGGATCATTTTCATGCGCTTATAAAAAACAGCTTCGAGCAGATGGGTGTATCGTTCGATATTTATTCGCGCACTTCTAATCCTGTCCATCATAAAACTGCTAGCGATTTTTTTCTAAATCTTTACGAAAAAGGTTTGTTTGAAGAGAAAGAAACGGAACAATATTTTGATGAAGAGAAACAAATTTTTTTGGCGGATCGTTACATTACAGGTACCTGTCCGGTTTGTGGAAATCCGAATGCTTATGGAGATCAGTGTGAAAAATGTGGCTCCTCGTTGAGTCCTGAACAATTAATAAATCCGCACAGTACATTAAGTGATGCCGTACCGGTAAAAAAGAAAACAACACACTGGTATTTTCCTTTACAAAATTATGAACCCTTCTTACAGGAATGGTTACTCGAAGGACATAAGGAGTGGAAAAATAATGTGTATGGACAATGTAAAAGCTGGATAGATAAAGGGTTGCAGCCGAGAGCCATGACACGAGATAGTAATTGGGGAGTGAAAGTTCCTTTGGAAGGCGCTGAAGGGAAAGTGCTGTATGTTTGGTTTGATGCACCGATCGGTTATATTTCTGCCACTAAAGAATTAACCGATAAATGGGCCGATTACTGGTGTAAAGAAGATACCAAGCTGGTACATTTTATTGGTAAGGATAATATTGTTTTTCACTGCATCATTTTTCCCGCGATGCTGAAAGCCCATGGAAATTTTGTGCTTCCTGAAAATGTTCCTGCGAATGAATTTTTAAATATAGAAGGTGAAAAAGTTTCTACGAGCCGCAACTGGGCGGTGTGGGTAGATGAATACCTGAAAGATTTTCCTGATCAGCAGGATGTTTTGCGTTATGTGCTTTGCGCCAATGCGCCTGAGAATAAAGACAATGATTTTACGTGGAAAGATTTTCAGGATAGGAACAACAGCGAATTGGTTTCTATTTTTGGAAATTTTGTAAACAGAACATTTGTATTAATGCACAAACTCTGCAATGGGAAAGTGCCGGTTTTACACGCCGATATTTTAGATGAAGCAGACAAGACAATGGTTCATGAATTTTCTGCTGCCAAAGAAAAGATTGAAAATTTAATAGAGCAGTTTAAATTTAGAGAGGCATTATATGATGTGATTGATTTTGCCCGCAAAGGAAATAAATACATGCAGGATAAACAGCCGTGGATTGTGGTGAAGCAAGTAGATGAAGCAGGTACTCCAACTATCGAAGCGCAAAAGAAAATTGATAACTGCATTCATATTTGTCTTCAGTTGTGTGCAAACATGGCCATATTTATCAATCCATTTCTTCCATTCACCGCACAGAAAATGTGTCATCTGATGAAGGTGAAAGATAATATACTGGACTGGGAAAATGGGGGGAAGCTGAAACTTTTGAGCACGGGATATTCATTGCGTCCACCGGAATTATTATTCAGAAAAATTGAAGACGCTGAGATTGCCTTCCAGGTGGAAAAGTTAAAAGCAGGATTGGTAAAGCCTTTATTTGAAAATAAAAATCACGATGGTTTGGTGGCTGAAGTTAAAATAGCAACTTCCTCCATAGAAGGCGAATTGACCGAAACCAAACAGGAAGTTTTAATAAAACCTGAGATCAATTTTGATGATTTTTCGAAAATTGATTTAAAAATTGGAACCATTCTAACTGCGGAGAAAGTGCTGAAATCTGATAAGCTTTTAAAACTTGAAATTGATCTTGGGTACGAAAAAAGAATTGTAGTATCCGGTATAGCACTGCATTTCAGCCCGGAGGCCATAGTAGGCAAACAGGTGGTTGTAGTGGCCAATCTTGCTCCGCGTAAGATGCGTGGAATTGAAAGTAACGGTATGATCTTAATGTCTGAAGACGCGGATGGGAAATTACAATTTGTAAATCCGGATAGCGTGGTTGGTAACGGTAGTGGGGTCAGTTAAGGATGTCTGAACTAAGATTTACAGGATGAAAGGTGTCTGAACTAAGATTTACAAGATTTAAGGATGATAGGATTTAAGAATGTCTGAACAAAGATTTACAGGATGAAAGGATAATAGGATTTAACGCTGTCTGAACTAAGATTTGCAAGATGAAAGGATGATAGGATTTAAGGATGTCTGAACTAAGATTTACAGGATGAAAGGATAATAGGATTTTAATCTTGTAATCCTCTAATCCAAAAAATCTTGGTTCAGACAGTAAGGATAGTGTTTCAGACAATAACTAACTAAAAATCAAAACCCAATGCAATACGAAGAAATTACACGAAAAATAATTGGTTGTGCCATGAAAGTTCATGCTACGCTTGGTTGTGGCTTTCAGGAAGTAATTTATCAGAGAGCTATGGCTATAGAAATGGAAAAGCAGGGTTTAAGATTTGGAAGAGAATTGGAGATGGCGATATTTTATGAAGGCGTTAATATCGGCACAAGGCGGGTTGACTTTTTTGTTGAGGAAAAAATAATGACCGAATTGAAAGCTGTTTCTCATTTAGATGATACCAATTTAAATCAGGCAATTAATTATTTAGAAGCCTATAATTTACCAGTCGGAGTGCTACTAAATTTTGGCAGCAAAAGTTTGGAGTTTAAAAGAACTTACAACACGAAACATCCTGACAATGCAGGGTATATAAAAAAGTCAGATTAAAATGTCTGAACTTCGATTTGTAAGATTGAAAGTTGTCTGAACTAAGATTTTAAAGATTTAAGGATGATAGGATTTTAATCCTACAATCCACTAATCATAGAAATCCTGGTTCAGACAGTAAGGGTAGTGTTTAATCCTAAAATCCTTTAATCAAAAAAATCTTGGTTCAGACATTGGATTAATCCAAAAAATCCTGGTTCAGACTTGGGAATTTAAAAATGCTTAATTTAGTCTTTAATAGTTGTTTAACTAACCAATTTTATATATGATACACAAAAGAACGATCAATACCGTTACAGTCTTAGGCAGTGGCGTAATGGGAAGCCGCATTGCATGTCACTTTGCGGGCACCGGCCTGCAGGTTTTGTTATTAGATATTCCACCAAAAGAGTTGACTCCTACAGAAACAAAAAAGGGATTAACTCTTGAGTCGCCTGCTGTAAAAAACCGGATTGTAAATGAAGCGTTGGCCGCGGCAGTAAAGTCATCTCCTTCGCCTGTGTTCACCAAAGCCGTTCTCAATAATATTACCACGGGAAATTTTGAAGATAATATGAAGGATATCGCTAAAAGCGATTGGATAATCGAAGTGGTGGTTGAACGATTGGATATTAAAAAATTAATTTTTGATGAAGTAGAAAAATATCGCAAACCTGGCACTCTGGTCACTTCTAACACTTCCGGAATTCCAATTCACCTGATGGCTGACGGACGGAGCGATGATTTTAAAAAGCACTTTTGCGGAACACATTTTTTTAATCCGCCAAGATATTTGAGGCTTCTGGAAATTATTCCAACTGAATTTACGGATCAGGATGTTGTTGATTTCTTAATGCATTATGGCGATTTATTTTTGGGCAAAACAACTGTGTTATGCAAAGACACTCCTGCGTTTATAGCCAATAGAATTGGGGTGTTCAGCATCATGTCTATTTTTCATATCATGGAAAAACTGGACTTAAATATCGATCAGATCGAATCGCTGACTGGCCCATTAATTGGTCGCCCCAAGTCAGCTACTTTCCGCACAGCAGATGTAGTTGGAATTGATACGCTCGTAAAAGTAGCGATTGGTGTAAAAGATAATTGTCCCGAAGATGAGGCTAAAGAAATTTTCGCAATACCATCGTGGTTGCAAAAGATGGTGGAAAATAAATGGTTGGGAGATAAAACCGGACAGGGCTTTTTTAAAAAATTAAAATCAGCCGATGGTAAAAAAGAAATTCTGACTCTCGACTTGAATTCCTTTGAATATGGTTACCGCCAGAAACCAAAATTTGCCACATTGGAAATGGCAAAGCCAGTGGATAATTTAAAAGAACGATTAAAATTATTAGCACAAGGAAAAGATAAAGCAGGTGAGTTTTACCGCTTATTTCACTACAGTCTTTTCTCCTATATTTCTAATCGCATTCCTGAAATTAGTGATGAGCTATATCGTGTGGACGATGCTATGAAAGCGGGTTTTGGCTGGGAGATAGGTGCTTTTGAATCATGGGATGTGTTAGGTGTTAAGGAAACTTCGGAGGCTATGAAAGCTGCCGGATATGAAGTTGCCGCTTGGGTAAAAGAGTTTATCGAATCCGGAAACACTTCGTTTTATAAAATTGAAAATGGTATTCGTTTGTCCTATGACGTTAGTACAAAGAAATATGTGCCTTTACCCGGTGGTGAATCATTTATTATTCTCAGCGATCTTACAGAAAAAACGGTTTGGAAAAACAGTGCCTGCAACCTGGTTGATTTGGGCGACGATGTGGTAGCTCTTTCATGGAATACAAAAATGGGAAGCATCGGAGGTGAGGTTTTGGAGGCGTTGAATAAATCTATTTCTATTGCAGAAGAAAAATATAAGGGACTCGTTCTGGCAAATGAAGGCGCACAGTTTAGCGCTGGTGCTAATGTTGGAATGATCTTTATGCTGGCTGCTGAACAGGAATTTGATGAACTCGATATGGCGGTGCGTGCTTTCCAGAATGCAACAATGAGAATTCGATATTCTTCAATACCCGTGGTAGTCGCTCCTCATGGATTAACGCTTGGTGGTGGTTGCGAAATTTGTCTTCATGCGGATAAAGTGCAGGCTGCTGCTGAGTCTTATATCGGTTTGGTTGAATTAGGAGTAGGTCTTATCCCTGGCGGTGGTGGCTCTAAAGAATTTGCTTTGCGTGCTTCAGATGCCATTCAACATAACGAACCTGAAACGATTCCATTGCAAAATAGATTTATCACAATTGGAACCGCGAAGGTTTCCACATCTGCTTTTGAAGCTTATGAACTAGGAATCTTACGGGCAGGCATAGACGAAGTAAGTATGAACCAGTCGAGGCGAATTGCTGATGCTAAAAAAAGCGTTATAAATATTTTTGATAAAGGTTATACAAAACCCGTGGAGCGCTCAGACATTAAAGTTTTAGGAAGGGGTGGATTGGGAATGTTATACGCCGGTATCAATGGAATGATTAAAGGCAATTATATCAGTGAGTACGATGTGAAAATTGCCAAGAAGCTGGCGTATGTAATGTGTGGCGGCGATTTGAGTGAAGCAACTTTAGTTTCAGAGCAGTATTTATTGAACCTTGAAAGGGATGCATTTTTAAGCCTTTGCGGTGAAAGGAAAACTTTGGAAAGATTACAAAGTGTGCTGACATCGGGCAAGCCGGTACGAAATTGATTTTGCTAACTCCGGAAAAAAATTGCCATGGGCGAAGTTGAATTAATATCTGAAGACGGCCTGCTTATCATGCATTCCATTATTTATTTTTATGGTAACGCTGCTAATGACGGATTGGCTTTCCAGGTGGCTAAGGACATTCAGGATCATTGGAATGAGCCAAGGGGAATCGTTTCTATCAAACGAAAAATATTCAGGGTAGTTTTTGATATCCAAGGGTTTTACGCATCTGATCTTACTCCTGAAATTGTTTTTGAAAATACAGATTCGCGTAATAATTATTTCCGCATTGAACCTTATGCACATGGCAATATTTCATTTGTAGATGGACTGGGTTCTAATACTGGTTATTTTAAGTTAGAAAATTTATTAAACAATTCTACAACAGCAGCACATGAATTTGGCCACACGCTTGGCCTGAATCATCCTCGTGAACTTGACATTCGCGGGCAAGGACAACCTTCAATAATGTATCCCAGGGGAAGCCTTGTAGATCCTCAATTTCAATACGATCCTGCGGTGCCCGCCGGACAAAGGGGTGGAACTATGAGCCCATTTACCCGAAGGGTATTTCAAAAAGATATAGACAATTTGAAATTACACCGCCTAAGTTTTAACGATAATAGCAAAGCCATACTCGGGGAGTTTTCCAGCGTTTGGCACGAAGTGCAAACTCCATGATTACCACTTAACCCATGGCACTATATTTTATTTCAATTGTACAGTATATTGCATCATATCTTTTTTAAAAATTTTCTATGTCAATTCTTTCTGTTGAAAATCTTTCCAAAAATTATGGTAGAATTCAGGCGTTGAAGAACGTAAGTTTTTCCGTACCTGAAGGAACTGTTTTTGGAATACTCGGACCTAATGGAAGTGGAAAAACCACAACATTAGGAACTATCACGGATATCTTAAGACCCACATCCGGTAGCTATAAACTTTTTGAACAAGCACCCTCTGCGGAATCGCGCCGAAAGATGGGAACGTTGTTGGAAACCCCCAATTTTTATCATTATTTATCAGGTATAAAAAATTTGGAAATCGCTGCTGAAATAAAGCAACATGGCAAGGAAGATATTGAACGCGTTTTACAAATGGTAGATCTTACCAGACGGAAAGATTCAAAATTCAGCACCTACTCTCTTGGGATGAAACAGAGGCTGGCAATAGCTTCCTGCTTGCTGGGCAATCCTAGCGTATTGGTTTTTGATGAACCAACTAACGGTCTTGATCCTGTGGGTATCGCCGAAATTAGAGAGTTGATGAAGGAGTTGCATCGGCAAGGAAAAACCATCATTATGGCAAGTCATCTGCTGGATGAAGTAGAGAAAGTTTGTACCCACGTTGCCATTTTAAAAAGAGGAGAATTAATTACTTCCGGTCCTGTGAATGAAATTTTATCGAATGAAGATATGGTGGAAGTTTCTGCGACTGATCACCAAAAATTGATTCAGGTTTTAAATAACTACCCCGATAAAACAAGGGTTATGGATGAAAATAGTTTGGTTAAAATTTTCTGCCCTGTGGGCAAAGCTGACCTTACTGCTATCAATAATTATTGCTTCAATAATGGCGTAATTCTCAGTCACCTTATTTTGAAAAAGAAAAGCCTGGAAGCACGTTTCTTTGAACTTACCAACAACTAATATTACATGCTACAATTATTAAAAATAGAATGGCTGAAAGTAAAAGACTATAAAGCATTCTGGATATTCACCATCCTTTATTTCTTTGCTATCCTCGGTATAAATTATACCGGTTATTATGTGACTGAACTTACAGTTCAGAATGTTCCCATGGGAGAAGTTTTATTGGGCAGCCCTTATTCTTTCCCGAAAGTGTGGGGTACCGTGGGTTTCATGAGTAGTTGGCTTTTGTACTTTCCAGGCATATTATTTATTATGCTTTTCACCAACGAATTTAATTTCAAAACTCATCGTCAGAATATTATTGACGGTTGGACGCGACACCAGTTTATAACTGTAAAGTTTGTATTTGCAATTCTGTTTTCGCTGGTCGCAACATTTTTTAATTTTTTGGTGGCGCTGTTATTCGGATTTATTTCTACAGGTTCTGTCTTCTCTTTCACAGGAATTGAAAATGTCGGTTACATTTTTATACAAACCGTTGCCTATATCACCTTCGCAATGTTTCTTGCAGTGTTGTTCAGAAAAAGTGGAGCGGCCATTGCTGTATTCTTTTTGTTTGGATTAATTTTTGAATGGCTGATAACTGCCTTGCTCAATTTTCAAATGCACTTAACTCCTCTTGGTTATTTTCTTCCGTTGCAAGTTACCGATGTGATGTTGCCAATTCCTTTCGGTGGTAAAATAATTTACAAGGATGCTCCTGATATTTGGATACTGGTGCTGGCGAGTATAGTCTATATCGGTGGATATTACTTTTTTGCCTTGAAAAAATTCACGAAGGATGATTTATAAAAATTAATCTTTTTAGTTTTTACTTTTTAGAAAGGTCTTCCAAAGCTGCATCCAGCGTGGGGTAGAGAAAAGTAAAACCTTCTGATTTTATTTTCTTGCTGCTAACAGTCGCGCTCTTTAAAATTTCGATACTTCGTTGGCCTAAAAGTAATTTTAGCGCAAACATTGGTACATGAATCGGAGTGAAAAATTTATTTTTTAATTTCTCGCCATAAGTAGTTACCATCTTTTTTTGTGAAACTATTTCAGGCGCGGTCGCATTGTAAACTCCGGAAAAATAATCCTGTTCGAAGGCATCGCAGTACATGCGACAAAGATCATCGATATGAATCCAACTTACTGCCTGTTTTCCATTTCCAAATATGGTAGCGAATCCAAATTTCAAAGGCAGTTTATATTCTTTTAATGCTCCACCCTCATTGGCCAAAACGATCCCAGTTCTTAATTTTACCAACTTAATTCCTAATGATTTTACAGGTTCAGAACTTGCCTCCCAACGCACACAGGTTTCACCCAAAAAGTCGGCCGAAGGTAAATCTGTTTCGATAAACCCTTCTTTGCGAATTAAAGGATTGTTGTCTTTTCCATAATAACCAATTGCCGAACTGGAAACAAATGTTTGAACTTTGTTTTCATTTT
>JBDSHT010000005.1:0-18261 GCA_039918315.1 Ginsengibacter sp.
AATGTAATTGGTCCGCATCAGGTTGCTGTGTGATAATATTGATAACTCCAGCCAGAGCATCGGAACCATAAAGACTGGTAGCCGGCCCGCGTAAAATTTCTATTTGTTTAATATTTCCTACAGGGATGCGCCCAAGATTTATAATACCCGCATTTCTGCCAGTGATTGGTTCTCCATCTATAAGAATAAGTGTGTATGAAGGATCTAATCCCTGCATTTGAATACCATCTCCAAAAGGGTTTGGGTATCCTTTAAGAGCAGTACCTAATGGATTGGAAGCTACCACCAGTCCGCTTTGCATTTGCAAAATATCCAGTAATTTTTGTGATCCCGACATTTGAATTGTCTTTGCAGAAATTACCTGAATAGGCATTGGTATATTAGAAACCTTATTTTCAGTACGCGTACCCGTTACTACTACTTCATCCAATAATCTCTCCGATGAATCCGGTAGGTTTTTTTGCGCAAAAGCTCCTGAAAAAAGAGATACGGCTATTATTAAATATAAAAACTTTTGTAGCATTTTGAGTACTGCAAAATTGATGTAGATAATTTAAAGTATTATCATGCTTTTGTCATAAGGACACTGATCGTTTCATGTTTTTATCCAACAAGATAATTGCGGGAGGGGAAAAATGATATGGATTGTTCCTGCATTATTCCACGAAGCTTCTTTGGGGATATTGCACGTACGAAATTAATTTGACAATGTTGTCTATATAGTTAACTTTGTACTGTGACTTTTGAGCGACAAGTAGTAGCATATAAAAGGTATTTTTTGGATTTCTATGAAAGCCAGGAAGAAACCGTGCAACGAAAAATTGAGTGGACACTTAACTTAATTCGCACTAACCAGCGAGTGCCCGAAAAATATTTCCAGCACATGAAGACTTCGAAAGGGCTCTATGAAATACGAGTGGAGGTTGGTAATAATATATTCAGAATTTTTTCTTTTTTTGATAAGGGAAACCTAATTGTCCTTACTAATGGATTTCAGAAAAAATCTCAAAAAACACCAAAGCAAGAAATTGAAAAAGCACTTAAAATAAAAAAGGAGTATGAAAATGAAAAATAAAAAAAACATAACAACACTTGACGAAATTCTTGACAATAAATATGGAAAACGCGGAGCAGAAAAACGTGAAGAGTGGGAACAGGAATTTGAAGCATTTCGTCTTGGAGTTTTACTCGAAGAAGCAAGGCTTAAACTTGGTATGACTCAGGAACAACTTGCTGAAAAGTGTGGGACAAACAAATCTTACATTTCACGAATTGAAAATAATGCCTCTGACATTAGACTTTCTACTTTGATGAAGATTGTTCAAACAGGATTAGGTGGACATTTAAAATTGACATTGCAAATCTGACAAAAAAAGAAAGAAAGTACAACAGTGGTCGGCAATAGCAGACCGGAAATGCATTGGATGTAGCTTTTGTTATACTATTCTCAATTAGTGATTCTTACTAAAACTTCTTTGTTTAAAAATGCATCTTTGATAACTCTATCGACTGTTGTTTTGGGCTGAGTATGGAATGAAAAATATTGAATTTTATATCATTGCCGAGGCCCGGAACAAAGAGTGTATTTACATCGGTCAAAAGTCTATCTGAATAATAATTCACACGGCTTGAGTCCGGTATGCTTTTTAAAAGCAGTGGAGAAATGAGAGATGGAAGAATATCCTAAGGAAGCCGAAACATCAGTAACGGTCAGCCCTTTTTCGTACAATAAATACTTTGCATGTTCCATACGCTGACCTTGAAAAAAATCAAAGATGGTGGTACCATACATTTCTTTAAAACCTTTTTTTAGATAGCACTCATTAATGGCGGCCTTCCGGCTCAACTCTTTTATCGTTAAAGGCTCTCCAATATGTTGTAACAATATTTCGCGGGCCAAAGCAATTTTCTCACGGTCCGCTTCATTTGCCAAAAATTTACATTCAAATACTTCCTCGCTTTCTCCTATCATGCAATCCATGCTATATAATAATAGCATTTGAGTTTGCGCATTGATAAAAATATTCTCCATGCTTTCAGAATACGTGTGGTTCATTAAAGAATCAAGCACACCCCGTGTTCTGCTGCAAAGAGGAAGTATTTTTGAAAAGGAAGAGGAATAATTAAAGTTCAAAATAGATTCTGAGAACGAAGTAGTTTTTAAGCCTTTGGCAAACTGCGCAAGGTGGCCTGCATTAAATCTGAAACAGGCAACATCAATGGTATCAATGATTTCACCACATTCGTGCGATTGGGAATGTTTACAAAAATTGCACTCTTCTTCTTTTTGCTTGCAATATCGATTTCCTGAAATGCAGAAAACCAATTCAAGGTTTGATTCTAATTTGTTTTCATCATTACGATTATATACAATCATTCCCATATCCTCCAAAGAAACCTTTGGACTCTTGCGATACCGATTAATAATGTAATGTACAGATCCGGGAATTGTCTGAGATTTATGCTGTACCAAATCCATCTCATCCTGCATGATAGGATGATTTAAAGCGATTGATAATATATTTTGAACAGCTTCCATAAAGATGACCGCAAAGATACATTCTAAAAAGGTTGGTACCAACTTCCAATCAAAATCAACTCCATGATGTCAGGAAATTTTGCACAGGATTCCGTATATATTTTTTAAAATTTATAGGTTCAAAAAATCAAATGTTAGAAACACGTTAACTAATATTTCAGATTGTATAGCAGTGATTATACCTACACTTTTTATGGGGAAAAAGTGGGGTAATCTTATTAGGAATTAAGGGTATAATTTAGTAAATTTGCACATCTCTTTTTATATACAAAATAGTATTTTATCCCTCACTTATGGCAGAAGAAACAGTAGAAGTAATTGCTCCTAAAATTAATAGTTATGGTGCAGACAGTATCCAGGTTCTGGAAGGTCTTGAAGCAGTAAGAAAGCGTCCGGCGATGTATATCGGAGACGTTGGTAATAAAGGATTTCATCACCTGGTGTATGAGGTCGTTGATAATTCAATTGATGAAGCGCTGGCTGGATATTGTAATAAAATAATTGTCACTATCAATGAAGACAATTCTATAACAGTAGAAGATAACGGGCGCGGAATTCCGACAGGAATCATGAAGAAAGAAGGCCGCAGTGCCCTGGAAGTTGTAATGACAGTATTGCACGCCGGAGGGAAATTTGATAAGAACACTTATAAAGTAAGCGGCGGATTGCATGGTGTGGGTGTAAGTTGTGTAAACGCGTTAAGTATCAAATTTCATGTTACCGTAAAACGTGAAGGAAAGATTTTTGAACAGGAATATTCAAAAGGGATTCCTCAGTATCAAGTTAGAGAAATAGGAGAGAGTGATACTACGGGTACCACTATTCAATTCTGGCCTGATAGCTCCATCTTTATTGTTTCAGAATACAATCGTGTTACTTTAGAAAGCAGGTTAAGAGAATTGTCTTTTTTGAATAAACAAATTACTATCGTTCTCAATGATCTTAGGGAGAAAGATGAAGAAGGTAAACCCTACCAAAAATCATTTCATAGCGAAGGGGGAATAGTTGAATTTGTAGAATTGATTGATAAGAATGGTAATCGCCAGCCTTTGCTTCCTTCTGTCATTTATTGTGATGGTTTTGACGCAGTAAATAATGTTGCTGTGGAAGTGGCCATGATTTATAACACCGGCTATCAGGAGCATTTATTTAGCTATGTAAATAATATTAATACCGTTGAAGGCGGGACGCATGTTTCCGGCTTTCGGCGTTCAATAACACGGGTTTTTAAAAGCTACGGTGAGAAGGAAGGAATGTTTGATAAAGCAAAAGTGGAAATTGAAGGTGATGATTTTCGCGAAGGCTTAACTGCTGTAATTTCTGTAAAGGTTCCTGAACCGCAATTTGAGGGACAAACAAAAACCAAGCTGGGAAATAATGAAGTGATGGGAATTGTTGATTCTACTTTGAGCAGGGTTTTAACGGCCTATTTGGAGGAGAACCCCAAGAATGCAAAGACTATAATTCAAAAAGTAATTTTAGCAGCGCAAGCCAGAGCAGCGGCAAAGAAAGCACGCGAGATGGTGCAGCGTAAAAGTGTATTGACAGGCGGCGGACTTCCTGGAAAATTAGCTGATTGCAGTGATAAGGATCCATTCAAATGTGAGTTATTTCTTGTGGAAGGAGACTCGGCGGGCGGTACAGCCAAGCAAGGTCGTGACCGTAGTTACCAGGCAATTCTTCCACTTCGTGGAAAAATTTTGAACGTCGAGAAAGCGATGGAACATAAAATTTACGATAATGAGGAGATACGAAATATGTTCACAGCATTGGGTGTAAAAATTTGAACTCTTGAAGATCCGAAGGCTCTGGACCTTAGTAAACTCAGGTATCACAAGCTTATCATCATGACGGATGCTGATGTGGATGGTAGTCATATTGCAACCCTTATTTTGACCTTTATTTTCCGGTACATGAAAGAAATGGTGGAACAGGGTTACGTTTACATTGCCCAACCGCCATTATATCTTTTGAGAAAAGGCAAAGAACAAGCTTATGCCTGGAATGATGAAGAGCGTAAAGCCTGGATAAAATCAGTGGCCGAGGGTAAAGAAGATTCTGTGAATATTCAGCGTTACAAGGGTTTGGGAGAAATGAATAGTGAGCAACTGTGGGAAACAACAATGAACCCTGCTACCCGTACGCTAAAGCAAGTTACAATTGATAGCGAATTGGATGCTGATGCAGTATTTAGTATGCTTATGGGTGATGAGGTTCCACCAAGAAGAGAGTTTATTGAAACCCATGCGAAGTATGCTAAATTAGACGTTTAGGTACACTACACTTTGATTATAAAAAATTTAAAAAGCTTTTTCAAATTGAAGAAGCTTTTTAATTTCCATGAATAGATATGTAATATTGCATCCAAACTTTTTATCATGCCCTCTCTGCGAAAACTAATCCGAATTTTTATAGTCACTTTCAGCATCCTTAATGCCTTCACGGCTGCGGCCCAAGTGGATTATCCGGTATTTAAAAACACAACGAATATTAATCCGGCAGATAGCCAAAAACTTTCCCTGAGCATTCATAACCTAAACTATATTTATAATACTGAATATTTTTCTGATATACCACTCAGTGGTACATTGTTCGGTTATCAATTGATTCCCGAATTAAAATATCAACCAAGTAAGCGTTTTGTTATTACTGCCGGAGTATATCTCCAAAAAGAGTTTGGCAGAAAAGATTACACATCCCTTATGCCTACTTTTTCTGTAAAATATAAAGCCAAACAATCTTCCTACATCCTCGGCTCGCTTGAAGGAAATATTAATCATGGTTTCGTAGAACCTATTTACGATTACAAATTATTACTAAACGAAAGATTAGAAAATGGCTTTCAGTTTTTTGTGGATACTAAACCTTACTACCATGACTTTTATATTAATTGGAGGAGAGCTATTCACAAAGGGGATCCATTCAAAGAAGAATTTGATCTGGGTTACAGTGCCAAATTTAATGTGATTGGAAAGAAGAATTTCAAACTGAAAATTCCTATCCAGATGCTGTATTCCCATAAGGGAGGACAGATTGATGTCACCAATGTCCCTCTCACCTCTTTAGTGAATAGTGCTTTGGGTATTGGTATGAGTTTTAATAACCTACACACTTTTTTACGAAATGTGTCTTTTGATAATTATTATGTCAATTATAAAGATATTTCTGGTTTTAAGGTTCAGCCGTTTAAAGAGGGTAATGGTTATTTATCTCATCTGCTATTGGATTTCAAGTATTTCGATATCGATCTCAGGTATTGGAACGGTAGTGGTTTTATTAATCCAAGAGGGAATTCACTCTTCAGTTCTGTATCAGAAAAATACCCTGGACTTACCCAGAAAAAGCGGCAACTTTTGCTTGCCAGTTTTATCTATGATACCCATCTTTTCCAGGGTGCAAATTTCAATTTCAGGGTGAGTCCTTACTATGATTTTGCCTTTAAAAAAGTTGAATATTCTTATGAAATGTATGTCTCTTATCAACTTGAAGTGATGCTTACGAAAATTAAAAATTCAGTTGTAGGGAAGTAAGTGTGGATATGTTTAAAAATAATATTAGGCAAATTGGTATAAATAGCTAAATTTGAAATCCACCGTTGACTGACGGCTGGCGTAAATAATAAATTAATAACTTATAAACCCAAACAAAATGTCGAAAAAGTTAACAGCCTATTGCATGAAAACCAAAGAAAAAAATGTACCCATGGAAGATGCGGTAATTACCAAAACTTCTCGTGGAGGTTACATGGCACAGGGCAACGATGGTAAAGGGAATAAAATGACCACTATGCTTAGTGAGGCCAATGCTTTACAAGCAGTAAAAGATGGTGTAGCTAAAAAAGGGTGGTAATTTTAAAACCTGAAAATTATTGAAGCGGTACTGTGATGGTATCGCTTTTTTTATTTCTATGGGTTTGTAAGCCTCATGCTTTAGTTTAGTAGCGATGCATCTTTTTCAATCACGATAGATTTTTCTTCAACGATTTTATTATATCCACCTAAAACATTTCGGAGGTTATGATATCCCTGACGCTTTAGTAGGGAAGCTGCAATCACACTTCGGTAGCCAGCCGCGCAGTGAACGTAAATATTTTGATTCTCTTCTATGCTAGCCAATTGAGCTAAGTCAACCATATCGCCCAGCGGTATATTTACTGCGTCCTTTATGTGGCCTTCTGCAAATTCTATTGGCTTACGTACATCCAATACCATTAATGCCTCATCAAATGGAAGATCCATTGCCAGCTCATCCGCTTCAATATCCACGATCATATCTATCTTTTCACCTGCTTCTTTCCAGTCTTCAAAACCGCCTTTCAAATATCCTTCAGCATTTTCAAAGCCTACCCTGGCAAGTCTTATCACGGTTTCCTCTTCTTTCCCCTTTGGGGCGATAAATATAATCGGTTCTTCAAATGACAAAAGCATTGCGGCCCACTCAGCAAAATGCCCTTCCAAACCAATAAAAATAGATCCTGGAATAAATTCGTTTGTGAATTCAGTTGCAGTTCTGGTGTCTAATACGATGCAGCCCTCTGTCATTTTCCTTTTAAAATCGGGTAAAGTCAAAGGGGATAGTCCTTTTTGTTTCACGTCGTCAAGATTTTGGTATCCTTCTTTATTAATTTTTACATTTTTATTATAGTAGGGAAGAGGGTCCTGTATATTCTCTGTTACTGATTTAATAAATTCTTCTTTGGATTGGATTTGGAGTGCGTGATTTGTTTTCTTTTGAATACCTAAAGTGCTGGATATTTCTTCACCCGGTTTACCCGAGGTGCTTAACGATGATATGTGTGCAGGATAAATTATTAATTCATCAGGCAGCGGAATAATTTTGTTTTGAATCGAATCATAAAGCATCGAAGCCAGTTCTTCTTTGGAAAAAGTTTGACTGCTTAAATCATAATTTGCGGCGTCTTCAATAGATAATGTATCACCACTGAAAAGGCTATGCGGGTTTCCTTGTTCGTCCCGAAGAAGATAAGATGTAGATTCAATTGTGTGTCCCGGCGTGTGTAGCACTTCAAAGCTGATCGCACCTACTTTAAGTGTTTCACCATCTGTTGCAGAATGAAATTTAAATCTTGCTTCGGTGCCTGGACCATAGACAATTGTTGCTCCGGTTGCTTTGCCAAGATCAAGATGTCCACTCACAAAATGCGAATGCAAATGTGTCTCGAAAATATATTTGATAGTAGCGTTTTGTTCCTGGGCCAATTGCAAATAAACGGACGTGTCCCTCATCGGATCAATGACAACTGCTTCTCCATTGCTTTCAATAAAATAGGCTGCCTCATTCAGGCAGCCTGTGTAAATTTGTTTTACGTACATAAAAAACTAAAACTTAATTAATAAATAACTGATTGTATTTACAGAAGGATCTGAAAATTATCCAACCAATTCATTTACAAACTGATTAATTTCCTTAATACGGTCTTCATTGATTGTGTAAAAAATAAATTTACCCTCGCGAACTGTAGAAACGATCTCGGCTTTTCTCAAAATGGCGAGATGCTGCGATGCTACAGATTGCTCAAGTCGCAACTTTACATAAAGCTCAGTTACAGTGATGCGCTTGTGTTCAAAAATGGTTTTAATGATTTGCTGTCTCAACTTGTGATTCAGCGCGCGCAATACAAGGGCTGCTTTTTTAATCTTTAAATAATCAGATTCTTGTAACGGACCATTTGAGTTTTCAACTTCAGAATGGTTAATAGTTTCGTGTGTTGTTAGGTTCATTCAATTAGATTTTAAGAATAGATAAAGGTGTTATCGATTGGAATTTCAATTGCAAATATACGCATGGATAATAGATATATCTTATAATGAAATATTAAATAAAATTCTTTTTACTTTTTTGGTGGAAAATAAAACTCTTTTAAATATGCCGGCTGAGATAATGCAACGTCACTAAACTCTTTATTTTGAAATCTTTTCCAACTGATCCTTCCTAAAGATAGCGTATCCACATTTTTAAAATCGATGAATCGCCAATTAGGCTGGGTTCTCAACATCTGCATTTTATCACTACCGCTGCCAAACATAATAATTTCTTTAGTAACAAAGAGATTGCCAAAAAGAAATTCATTTAATTCGATGGCTTGTGCCAGCAGCCTTACTTCCAAATTAAAATCAAAAACAGAAGTGAAGACTTCCATTCTTCTCGCATCAATGAGAGGGCAGTACAAGGCCTCTTTATTTTGTTCCTGGTCTATTGCGCCCATCGCCATTACTTCTAACGTACTAAAGGTTATCAACGGAATATTTAGGGCATAACATAAACCTTTTGCCGTTGCCAGTCCAACCCGAATTCCGGTATATGAACCCGGCCCTTCAGTGACCCCAATTGCAGCCAATTGATTAGGTTCGATATTATTTTCTTTTAATAAACTATGAATCGCTTCATGAAGAAATGATGCATGTTGTTTTGAATCCGTATTTGTCAGTGTTCCTAAAGCACTCTCTTCCTTACAGATATTTACAACGGCAACTTCAGTAGATGTGTGAATATTTAAAATGTAATCCATGCTATAAAAAAGTGTTCACTTATTGATTTGAAAGTTCGAATGCGGGAATGTAACGTTCATCATTTTCAGATAATATGCTGAGCAAAGAATGAACCTTTTCAAGTCCAATTTTTTCAGCCCATTCAAAGGGACCCATCGGATAATTGGTACCCAATTTCATGGCTAAATCTATTTCCTGCCGACTGCTTATTTTTTCATGTAATGCATAAAATGCTTCATTGATAATCATTGCAATTACTCTTGCAGAAACCAGTCCTGGCTCATCTTTTACAAATATCAACTTCCAATTTAAAAAATTAAATACCTGATTTACTAATTCTTCATTTAGCGTAGCCACTTCCCATATTTCCCTTTCTAAAAATCCATTCCATCCGTTGATCCTGCTTACGTTTTTTGGCAAATTCAATTCCCTCAAAGTAGAAGTCGTTGAATTGATAAAAACTGGTTTTCCATTAAGTGCCTCAAAATTTAAATCGAAGTTTTTACCAAGGATAAAAAAAACATCATGGTCTTTATATTCCTCAATACGGGGCAATGCATTACTAAAGGTTAATGGGTATTCCTGTTGTAATTTATATTTAATCCGAATCTCTTTCTCCTGCTCACGATCAACATTAAAAAATAGGCGCATAATTATTTTTTGCAAAAATAGGTTTGTTAGTTGATGGAAAGTTTTGCAACTTTAATGCCTTTAAAAAAATATTTCATGGATAAAAAAATAATTAAAACGGCTGGAGCTCCTGACCCGATTGGCCCCTACAGCCAGGCTGTAAAAGCTGGAAATTTATTATTTATTTCTGGTCAAATTGCAATGCACCCTGGAACGACCAACCTTGCAGAAGGCACTATTGCTGAAGAAACCAAGGTTGTTATGCATAATTTAAAAGCAATTTTAGAAGAGGCCGGCCTCCAATTTAAAAACGTGATTAAAACAACTATCTTTTTAAAAGATATGAGCCTGTTTGCAGAAGTAAATGCGGAGTATGGGAAATACTTTGAATCTGATTTCCCCGCCAGGGAAACGGTTGCTGTAAAGGGTTTGCCAAAAGATGTAAACGTAGAAATCAGCATGATTGCTTCTGATTAATTTTAAATAAAAACATTTTGAACAGGCAGGTAATTATAACATCTGGAGCTCACAATTATTTAATGGATAACCTTCAGCAAAAAGGCTATTCAGTAGTACTTTCTGACAAAATCACTTACGAAGAATTAAGCGCCATTATCAGCCAGGCCGAAGGACTGGTAGTTACAACACGGATTCAGATTGATAGAGCTATGATTGATAGGGCTACCCGTTTAAAATGGATTGGCAGATTAGGAAGTGGCATGGAACTTATTGATACAGAATATGCTGGCACTAAAGGAATTAGATGTGTGAGCAGCCCGGAAGGAAACAGAAATGCAGTGGCGGAGCATGCACTCGGTTTGATTCTTAATCTCACCAAAAAAATTTCTTCTTCTTTCGAAGAAGTTAAAGATCGGATTTGGCTGCGCGATGAAAACAGGGGAATGGAGTTGGAAGAAAAAGCCGTGGGTATAATAGGATATGGAAATACCGGAATGGCACTCACTAAATTGCTTGCTTCGTTTAGTTTGACGGTGCTTGCTTATGATAAATATAAATTTGATTTTGGCGCTGGTTATATCAAAGAAGCCAATCTGGAACAGGTGTGCAGGTATGCAGATGTGATTAGTATGCATGTTCCTCTTACGCCAGAAACTACACACATGGCTAATGATAAATTTTTTAATTCATTATTGAAATCTCCTTTTTATATTTCCACATGTCGGGGCAAAGTAACTGATACGGAAGCGCTGATCAATGCATTGAAAACAAAAAAAATATCGGGTGCGGCATTAGATGTTTTGGAGAATGAAAAATTTAAATCATACACTCCGGAAGAAAATCAGCGGCTGAGTTGGCTTCTTGCGCAGCCAAATGTGATCATCACTCCACATATTGCAGGATACAGTAAAGAAGCCTCTTTAAAAATGGCAAAGGTTTTGTTGAAAAAACTGGAGCTGGGATAGAAACTTAAAAATTTAGTTATATTTGTATTCATACAACGCCTTAGTAAATATGGGGCGTTGTATTTTTTTGATTTGAATGGAATGTGATAATCTGAAAAATGAAATAGTATGAGCCACGTAAATTATGTAACGAGAGATACTTTTGATCAAATGCAGTTAGAACTGAAGCACATGAAAAGTGTTCTAAGGCCGGCTGCATCTATAGCAATTGGTGAGGCGCGCGAAAAAGGCGACTTAAAAGAAAATGCTGAATATGATGCAGCCAAAGAGGCGCAAGGGATTCTTGAGGCCAAGATAAAGCAATTAGAAAGTGTGATTGCTACCGCAAAAATAGTGGATGAAAATGCCATCGATACCAGCAAGGTTTCCATTCTTACAAAAGTTACACTTACTAATTTAGCCACTAAGAAAGAAGTGACTTACCAGATAGTTTCTGAAAAGGAAGCGGATCTGAAACTTAAAAAAATATCTGCATCTTCTCCAATAGGAAATGGATTGTTGGGCAAAGCCGTCGGGGATATTGCCGAAATAAAAATACCGGCCGGCATTATAAAATTTAAGGTTGAAAAAATAACAGCTTAGTCTGATAAAAATTTTTTAGCAGATAATCTGTTTGATAAAATTACCGTCATGACGATTTTTTCTAAAATAATCAGGGGAGAAATTCCTTCTTATAAAATTGCAGAGAACGAAAAGTTTTTTGCGTTTCTGGACATCAATCCACTGGTGGAAGGACATACACTTGTTATACCGAAATTGAGCATTGATAAAATCTGGGATTTGCCCGATGATTATCTCGCAGAAATATTTTTATTTGCAAAGCCAATTGCTGCGGCTATTGAAAAAGCATTTCCGTGCAACCGTTGCGGGTTAAGCGTTGTAGGCATAGAAGTGCCTCATGCGCACATGCACCTCGTTCCGCTTAATTCCGCCGATGACCTAAACTTTACTTCCAAAAAATTAAAACCAAGTCCGGACGAATTGAAAGTGGTACAGCAAAAAATACTGAGCAATCTTTAGTAGAATAATTCGCCCGGATTTTTTATTTTTTAATCAGGCTGTTTATAAAATCAGCTACTTCCTTGTGCGAATAATCAGCAGCTCCGGAATGTTTGTAAGCAATGTTTCCTTCTTTGTCAATGATAAGGGTAGTAGGTAAAGTGCCGGAATAATAATCTTCAGGAATGCTTCCCGCAAGGTTATAAAGAGGAAATGTATATCCATGTTTTTTTTGAAAAGCATTGCTTTTTTTCAAATTATTATCTGCATCTACCATCACGAACAGAACAGTTTCATTGTTCTCAAACTCTTTATACAATTTATAGATGGACGGCATTTCAGCAATGCATGGTGGACACCATGTTGCCCAAAAATTTACAAAAATTACTTTTCCCTTTTGTTCGGAAAGGTCTAAAAATTGGCCTTCTGAATCTTTGAAAACAATTTTTCTGGGTGAGAGGATAGTGGTATTATCTGCCTTTTTCACTTCATAATTTTCAGGTAAGTCCGGTTGGAACAGTCCTATTTTCATGAGCCCCTGAATCACCTTTGCTTTTGCTGCTGGATTAAAAAGCATTACCAAAATAAAAATGATAAATGCCGCCGTGAGTATGTTTGAGAATGTGAATAATTTTTTGTTCATGATGTATTTTGTAAAATTTTTCTAACACGCATACCGTAATTTCATTTCAGTCTCCCGGGGTTTTTTACTAAAAAATCTTTCCAACCATTTACCTTTTTTTCAGATTTTTCAACTAATATATTTCCCTGGAAATGGTGACAAACTGCTACAGCAAGCGCATCGGTGGCATCAAAGTATTTAGGGTTTTCATCAAAACTAACAATGCGTTGCAACATTTTTTGCACTTGCAATTTATCAGCATTGCCGTTTCCGGTAATTGATTGCTTTATTTTACGCGGTGAATATTCCGTAACCGGAATGCCAGCCTGCATGGCTGCTGCAATTGCTACACCCTGTGCCCGCCCGAGTTTCAACATGCTCTGTACATTTTTCCCAAAGAAGGGAGCCTCAATTGCAAATTCATGCGGCTTATGATCTATCAGCAATTCCGCTACTTTTTGATGAATTTTTTGTAGCCTTTCATACGCATCTGATTTAGGTGAAAGTTTTAAAACATCCATTACGATCAGCGTCACACCTTTTGAGGATACTTCAATAATTCCAAAACCCATGACCAGGGTTCCGGGATCTATACCTAAAATGATTTTTGAGATTTTATGCAATTGAAGATTATTTTTACGTCTAAAAAGAATATACAAAGAAGCGTGACGGGTTTTCCGTTCAAAGCTACATGATCCGACCTAAAAAAAATATCAAAATAATCTTCAAATATGTAATCGCGCCCTTGTTGGCTGCATGGTTATTTTATTCACTGTATAAACAAATTAAAGGGCAGCCGAATCTTCATGAATCTATCGCATTGATAAAAGCAGCACCGTTTGGAGCACAGGCATTTAAATTTTGGTCCGTCATATTTTTGGTGTTTATAAACTGGGGACTCGAAGCGCGAAAATGGCAATTGTTGGTAAAGCCAATTCAAAAAATGAATCTTCTAACTGCCTACAAATCGGTATTGAGCGGGGTTGCACTCAGTATTAATACTCCCAATCGCATTGGTGAATATGGCGGTAGAATATTGTACATCAAAGATGGTAGCCGCATTAAAGCGATCTCTTTATCAATTGCAGGAAGTATCAGCCAATTAATCGTGACGCTGGTAGTTGGATGTGGGGGATTGGCTTATCTGCTTCTTTTTCAGTTACAAAAGAATTCCCACATCATGGGTTTGTCCTATTATTGGCTTGAAGTACTTTTGTTTATTTCGTTCATGGCCGCTGCGTTTTTAATATTGTTTTTTTTTCGTTTGAAGTGGTTGACCAACCTGGTTGAAAAAATTCCTCGTATGTATAAATACATACAGTACATTAATGTTCTTGAAGATTTTAATCCTAAATTATTGTTAAGGCTTCTTTCTTTGTCGTTCTTTAGGTATCTTACTTTCGTCCTTCAGTATATACTTTTATTGCAGGTATTAGAAGTAAATATTTTATGGAATGAAGGATTTTGGATCATTAGTATTTTATTTTTAGTGCTGGCAATCGTACCCTCTTTTGCAATCGCTGATCTCGGTATCCGGGGAAAATTCAGTATCGACTTACTGAGTTTTTACAGCGCTAATACAGTGGGAATAATAGGCACTACTTTTGGTATCTGGTTCATCAATTTATTTATCCCGGCTTTTTTAGGAAGCCTTTTGATTTTAAGTATTAAATTTTTTAAAGAAAAATAATTTTAGTTTGAAAGGAATCATTCTTGTTTTAACTCTTCTGTCTTTATCGGCAACCCAGGACGGAAGTGGCGATTTTTGCGGAGTCCGAAATACATCTTTTAAAGATGGCGAACAGATAACTATGAAAGTTTACTATACCACGCTTGGTATGTATGTAGGGGCCGGCGAAGCAAATTTTACGACTACACTTACCCGTTATAATGGTAAACCGGTTTACCACTGCGTGGGAACGGGAACCACTTATTCTTTCTTTGATAATTTCTATAAAGTGCGGGACAGGTATGAAAGTTATATCGACACAGCAACCATGCTTCCTGTAAAATTTGTTAGAAACGTAGATGAAGGAGGTACCAAGTTTTACAACAATGTAACTTTCAATCAGAAGACACGAACGGCGGTAAGCACCAATGGACTTTTCAATGTTACACCTTGCATTCAGGATGTAATCAGTGCTGTTTATTATGCACGCAATATTGATTTTTCAAAATACAAGCCGGGAGATAAAATTCCTTTCGATATGTTTCTTGATGATGAAATATTTCATCTTTATTTAAAATACGAAGGCAAGGAAACAGTAAAAACAAAATACGGAAAATTCAGGGCTATCAAGTTTAAACCATTACTTATTAAAGGTTCCATTTTTGAAGGCGGGGAGAAAATGAATGTGTGGGTAAGTGACGATCCTAATCATATTTTACTTCGGGCAGAAAGTCCTATTTCTGTGGGCAGCATTAAAGTGGATATGATGGCCTATCGTAATTTGCGTTACCCATTGACTTCATTAATAAAAGTAAGATAAGACGCAGGTCAACACTTCTTTCATGAAATTCTTTTACGACTACACGTGAAAGGAACTCTTTTAAATATCACTCAAATTAAAGACCTCTTTACTTCGTACACCCCTTTCTGTTAGTTGCAGATTGCAACATTCTATTTCAAGATCGTGCTCGAAAAAAAGTATATAATCTTTTTGCTGTGCTTCATTCAAAAATTCTTTTTTCTCCTTTAATGTGTGAAGTGGCCGCGTGTCGTAAGCCATTACATAAGGGATAGGAATATGGGCGATTGATGGCAAGAGATCAGCCATGTAAATAATGGTTTTTTCTTTGTACTGAATTTGCGGAAGCATCATGGCATCTGTATGTCCATTCATAAAGCGGATATTGATATTTTTTGCAAATTCAACTCCCTCTTTCGACTCAATAAATTTTAATTGACCACTTTCCTTAATGGGAAAAATATTTTCTTTTAAAAAGCTGGCTTTTTCACGATCGTTTGGCTGTGTAGCCCATTGCCAGTGGTTTTCATTGCTCCAATATGTTGCATTTTTGAAAGCCGGTATCAGTTGATTGTCAATTTTTTCAATAGAGCCGCCACAATGGTCAAAATGTAAATGAGTTAAAAACACATCCGTGATATCCTCTTTACTAAATCCATGCTGGCTTAGTGATTTTTCTAAACTATGTGGTCCGTTTAAATAATAGTGGCCAAAAAACTTTTCATCTTGTTTGTTGCCCATTCCATTGTCAATAAGAATCAACCTTCCTTCATCTTCAATCAGCATGCATCGCATGGCCCAGTTGCACAAATTGTTATCATCCGGCGGATTTAGTTTTTGCCAAATACTTTTTGGAACCACGCCAAACATAGCGCCTCCATCTAATCTAAAATTACCGGCATGTATGGAGTATAATTTCATTGATATATTTTTAAATTATGGTGATTTCTTTCATCGCCACTTGCTTTTCTTTTTTCTGTCGCTGCAATGCCGAAATTAAGCCAATAAGACCGATAGTGAAAAACACCATTAATGACAATACAGAATTGCGCATGCTGCCAGTAAGTTCCTCAATGTATGCGAACGCCGTAAGCCCAATTACAATGGCTATTTTTTCCGTGACATCATAAAAACTAAAGAAAGAAGCCGTGTCCTTGGTAGGCGGCATTAACTTGGAATATGTTGACCTGCTTAATGCCTGTATGCCGCCCATGACGAGGCCTACGCCCACTGCTAACATATAAAAATGATATTCTGTTTGCATGTAGTATCCGCCAAAACATATCCCTATCCAAAAGATTACAACCCCAATAAGCACCTGGAAGTTTCCAAACATTTCAGAAAGTTTTGCCATCAAATAGGCTCCGGCTATCGCCACTAATTGAATGATTACAACAGTTAATATTAATTTGGTAGAATCCAGATTTAGCACTTTGCTTCCAAAGTTGGTGGCAGCGAGCATCACTGTTTGCACGCCCATGCTGTAGAAAAAGAAAGAGAATAAATATCTTTTTAACACAGGCATCTTTAGGGATTGATTGAATACTTTTCTTAGTTCAATAAAGCCTCCGGATAAAAAATTCTTACTACCATTTATTTTCTCGCTGCCTACACTTTTTGGCAATCGCTTAAAAGTGATTTGCGCAAAACCAAACCACCATATTCCAACCAATAGAAATGTTAAGCGAACTGCATCACCTGCGCTATTTAAAAAAGGGATTTTATTCCAAAATACTACCAATACAAATCCAACCATTTGCATGAGCACACTTCCAATATAACCGTACGTGAAACCCTTTGCACTAACGCGATCGCGATCTTTTTCTGCAGCTATTTCTGGTAGATAAGAATTGTAAAAAACCTGGCTGCCGTAGAATCCGAAAGCTGCTATCATCATGCATATAATGCCCCAATCAAAATTTTCAGGAGTGAAAAAATAAAGACCGCTACATGCGGCTGAGCCTATTAGGCAAAACACCTGCATGAAACGTTTTTTGTTTCCTTTATAATCTGCTATTGATGACAAGATGGGAAGCGAAATCGCAACAACTAAATAAGTAAATGCTAATGCATAATTATACAATGCGGTGTTTACATAATATCGTCCAAGTATTGAAACCTGCCCATTAAAAGGCGCTCCCTTTGTCATTTCTGTATAATAGACCGGGAAAAATGTAGTGGTGATTACGAGGTTGTAAACCGAATTGGCCCAGTCGTACATGGCCCATCCGTTAATGACTTTTTTTGAAGCAGTTTGCATTTTTAAAAATAAGTATTTTCAAAGTAAACTAATTGAAAGAAAAAATGAGAGGGCATTTAAAAATGTCACGGGTTGGTGGGGACACCAACCCGGGCGGTCCGCCGTGGGCGGTGTCCTCACCGCCCACTTTCACCGCGACGAATTTCAAAGTAAACTAATTGAAAGAAAAAATGAGTGCTAAAATTATTGGACGATAAATTTTCTTATCACTTGATTCTGAATTCCATTCCATTTTATACTCCTAAATTTGACTTTTTTAAAAAAACAGGTTTTTGAGTAATATAAAAAAATTAGCCGGGCAAACAATGTGGTATGGGGTAAGCTCCATTGCCGCGAAGTTTATTAATTATCTCCTTACTCCATTTTTGACTTATACTCTTGCGGAAAAAAGTGATTACGGAAAAATGAGCTTGATGTATGCGGCCATTCCAGTATTGAATGTGATATTCACTTATGGTTTCGAAACAGCCTTCTTCCGGTTTAATGCGCGCAAAGAATACAAAGAAAGTTTGTACAGCACTTCGGCTCTTTCTCTTATTTTTTCAACCATTCTTTTTACAGGACTGCTGTGGTTTGGCCGTGGTTCGTTTGCAAACATTATTGGTTTGTCTGATGTGCCTGCTATAGCTTATATCGCAATTTTTGTAATCGCTTTTGATGCATTGGGAGCCATTCCGTTTGCCAAGCTCAGGCTGGAAGAAAGACCCAGGAAATACGCGCTGGTAAAGGTCGGTGGCATATTGGTCAATATATTTTTTACCTGGTTTTTTGTTGGCTATTGTCCTTCTCATACAGAGCAGGTTTCCAATT
>JBDSHT010000006.1:0-3161 GCA_039918315.1 Ginsengibacter sp.
TTACCAATTGGACAAAGGCAATCCAAGCCATTCATTGATATTGTTCATCAAAGGAGTTATTTCAATCCTGACACTTGTAAAAGCATTTTATATTATTTCAATATTCATGCACTTGGGTGATGAAAAACGGACTATGATACTGTCAATTGCAGTTCCGAGTTTACTTTTTATTTGGTTCATCACAGCATTTTTAGCAGATGGTCAAAGCTTTAAAACTTTGAGAAATACAAACGCCCATAGTCGTAAGTATATTGAGCAGCCGGTAATGCATCACGCACCTGCTGCGGCAAAGCCCGACAAAAAATTAGATTAGATAATTGTTTGTTTAAGTAAGTTTTTAATTAGCTGTTGCAACGTGCAATGGCTAATTTTGCATATCGAATAATTGGAAATGAATAAGAAATCGATTCTTGCCTTAATGATAGCTGTTTTGTTGCCCCTCGTCGGTTACTTATTGGTTAACTATTATAGCAACCGGGATGTAAAAATGCCTCCCAGATATTTTTACGACAGTGTAAATGTGGTGGAAAAAAATGGCAAAATGACAAGTGATACATTGTGGCACTCTGTTCGGAATATGAGGTTTACCAACCAACTCGGGCAAAATGTTTCACTCGATGATCTTAAAGGAAAAGTGATCGTTCTTGATTTCTTTTTTACCCGTTGTCCTACAATTTGCCCAAAGCTTGGCAAGGCAATGAAGAAACTACAAAGTTCATTTCCCAACAACGATTCTATTGTTCAATTCATTTCTATAACCGTAGATCCGAAACATGATAGTGTGCCTCAATTAAAAAACTGGGCAGAAAAATTTAATGTTGATCCCGATAGTTGGTGGCTACTCACGGGCGATCGCGATAGCATTTACAATTTTGCATTCCAGGAAATAAAGGCGAGTGTAGCAGATGTAAATGTGGATACGGCTTTCGTTCACACCGAGAATTTCTTTCTCCTGGATAAACATCGTGTGGTAAGAGGTTGGTATAGCGGTCTTGATTCAGTAGCTCAAAAAAGACTCGTGCGGGACATACCATTATTGATGCTTGAAAAGGATCAGAAAAGAACTTTCGGTGAATTTTTGAAAACTTTAGTAAACCGCGGAAGCAACTAATTTTCTTTCATGCCAATGAGTAACGAAGAATTATTTCCGGTACCCGTATTCAAACCAAATGACCGCAAAGCACGAATTTTTATTTGGATAGTTTCTGTTGCAGTTTTCATTTTGATCGCGGCACTTTCCCGCATTAAGCTGGATATCCATTTAGGATTTGACTCTCATTATTTTGCTACCGCAAATGCATTCATTAATTCATTAGTATCTATATTATTGGTAGCTGGCCTTCTGGCTGTGAAGTTCAAAAAGTACCATCTCCATAAAAAGATAATGATTACAGCAATTATCCTTTCGGTATTGTTTTTAATTTCCTATGTCTGTCATCATCTTACCACAGGTGATACAAAATTTGGTGATATAAATGGTGATGGAATTGTAAGCCTTTCAGAAAAAGATGCTGCCGGATCGATACGGTATCTTTATTATTTTATTCTTCTCACTCACATCCCGCTTGCGGGAATTATACGTCCCTTTATTTTATTTACTGCTTATCGCGCCTTATCAGGCAATTATGAGAAGCACAAAAAGATTGCCCGCATTACATGGCCTGTTTGGTTTTATGTGGCTGTTAGCGGCGTAGTAGTTTATTTAATGATCAGTCCCTATTATTAAAATTAACGGTGGTCCTGGTAAAAATTTTGAGTGGTATTTTCTTTTAATTTATTGATTACTTCTTCGCTAAGTTCGGGCTGTTCAATTGCGGTAATTGCATCGTTCAACTGAGTCGTAGTTCGTATTCCGATGATTGCTGAAGTGATTGCAGGATTTTGTAAAACATATTGTATCGGAAGTGTTGCAGCGATTTTATCTTTCGATAATTCCCTCACCACCTTTGCAGCTTGTGCCACTTGCGTTTCATTCCAATTAAGATAAGGCTTTGCCGGTTTATCAATGAGTAAGCCACTTGCTAAAGTGCCTCTTGTAACTACACCGATGTTATTGTCCAGCAACAAATTTAAAACCTCTTCTTCTGGTCTTCTATCCAACAAACTATATTGAGTCATCACGCTCACTAATTTGCCATGATTAACATGATGCCGGATTACATTGGGTCTAATAGAAGACAATCCATAATAGCGGATCTTGCCTTGTTGTAGTAATATTTCAAATGCTTCTATTGATTCATCAATATTATCTTCTATGGTACCTCCATGTAATTGAAACAGATCGATATAATCGGTTTGAAGTCTTTTCAAACTTTCATCAGCACATTTAAGAATATATTCTTTACGTGGATTCCAATCCCATCCGCTGCCATCTGCCCGCCATTGATTTCCTGCTTTGCTCGTAATAATTACTTTCTCTCTTTTTCCCCCAAAAGCCTTTCCCAGTAAGGTTTCATTCAAACCCTTGTCATAAAGATCTGCAGTGT
Organism: Ginsengibacter sp.; assembly: GCA_039918315.1. Lineage (GTDB taxonomy): Bacteria > Bacteroidota > Bacteroidia > Chitinophagales > Chitinophagaceae > Ginsengibacter. Next base: position 2,487 of record JBDSHT010000006.1, read on the forward strand.
CAAAATAATTTATTCCTTTATCCATTGCCGCGTGTACAATATCAAAAAAATCTTTTTGGTCGGGCTTTAAAGACATGCATCCGAATCCGATCCGGCTAATATTCAGATCACTTTTACCTAATATTTTATATTTCAAAATGGATGATTTGATTCAAAACGGAAAGGTACAAAATTCATACCCACGAGTTTTGGAAGCAGAAGATGACATAAAAAAGGTATAGAAATTATAGACGCTGAGCGGCAAAAAAAAGATGGCTTAACACCATCTAATTTCCTAGCTTGTATTTAAAAAGTTTACTTCTCTGCTACAAGATGTATGTCAAGATTAATCTCTTTGCTGACAAGGTTATCTTTTTTGCCGGTATAGTTTACTCCCCAGTCTTCACGGGCAATATTAAAAGTAGCATCTGCTACAACGTTGGTGTTACTGATATTTTTCGTGATAGCATTAAACGTAATATTCTTACTAACACCACGAAGGTTGAGGTTGCCTGAAACTTGGATTACACTATCACTCTCGCCGGGTTTGATGGAAGTAATTTCAAAATTGGCTTTCGGATGATTTGCTACGTCAAAGAAGTCAGCACTCTTTAAATGGCCTTCTAATTTTCCTTTGTATTCACCTTCGAGATCCTTGTTGGTTATAGAATTCATATCCATTTCAAAGTTGCCTCC
>JBDSHT010000007.1:0-3175 GCA_039918315.1 Ginsengibacter sp.
CTTATAAATTACATCATGGACACAGAGGTTTAAATCATCCCGTTAAAAACCTTATTACCGGAAAATGCGAGATCACTACGCAGAATCATGGATTTGGAGTAGAGGCTGATTCGGTAGAAAAAAATGAGAATGTTCAGATCACTCATGTAAATCTTAACGATGGATCTATCGAGGGGATACGGATTAAAAACCGTCCTGCTTTTTCTGTACAATATCATCCGGAATCTACACCCGGTCCTCATGATAGCCGTTATTTATTTGACGAGTTTTTCGGAATGATGGCTAACTAAACTTTGTATTCTTTTCAACTAAAATTGTTGCCCGGTAAGGTTTTTAGTGAATTGTATATAAATACACTTATGTTTTATGGATGCATCATCGTCGTGTCTTTTAGTCGTTATTTTCCACAAAATCTAGCTGTAATAAACCTTTGCTGATTACACAATTTGTGAATCATTTTTTTATAAATAATTATTGGATAAGTTTGCCCTTCAATGATGATTATGAAAAAGTTATCTTTCTACATTGCCAGTTTTATTATTCTCGGATTCAGTTCCTGCAAAACAACCCGCACCTCTTCAGCGGCGAAAGATGACGGAAAAATTGATGTAACCTTTTTGCAAATAAATGATGTCTATGAAATTGCACCATTGCAAGGAGGTAGAGTAGGAGGAGTGGCGCGTGTGGCTACTTTAAAGAAGGAACTTCTTAAACAAAATCCGAATACTTTTTTGGTAATAGCCGGTGATTTTTTTAGCCCTTCAGTTTATAATAGTCTGAAGTATGAAGGCAAAAGAATTCGTGGCAGGCAAATGGTAGAATCACTTAATGCAGCGGGCATGGATATCGCGATTTTTGGAAATCATGAATTTGATATTGCGGAACAAGAGTTCCAGGACAGGATTGATGAGTCGCACTTTCAATGGGTTTCATCAAATTCTTTTCGTAAAACTTCATCAGGTGTGGTGCCGTTTTCCAGCACTGGAAGCGGTATCAACCATCCAATTCCTGAAACATATTTTATCAATGTAAAAGATGCGGACGGAACCACTGCAAAGATTGGTTTTCTAGGTTTGACCCTTCCGTTTAATAAAGCAAATTATGTTTCCTATTCGGATCCTTTTTCTACTGCTGAAAAACTTTATAATCAAATTAAAGACTCGTGTGATGCTGTGGTAGCGATCACTCATCAATCGCAGGAGGATGACAGTCTTCTTGCAATTCAACTTCCCAAACTAGCAATGATTATTGGCGGGCATGAACATGATATGCGTTTCTTAAAAGTAGGGGATGTGTATATTTCCAAAGCCCATGCTAATGCAAAATCTGCTTACATTATTAGTCTAAACATCAATAAAAATAATGGCCACCTTAAAGTGGTGCCCCGTTTGAAAATGATAGATGAATCGATAGCAATTGATTCTGCAACCAATGTAGTGGTACAAAAATGGATGAGCATTGGAGAGAAAAATTATTCGTCATTAGGATTTGACGCTACAAAAATTGTCCGTGAAAAAGGCGAACCCCTGGAAGGCCGTGAAACAGAGATCCGCAGCAGACCGACTAATCTCACCCGAATCATCGCTTCGGCTTTCGAAAAGGCCGTATCGAATGCAGATCTTGCAATATTTAATTCGGGTTCTATTCGTGTAGATGATATTGTTCAAATGCCGGTGACGCAGTACGATATTATCAGGAGCCTTCCTTATGGTGGTTCGATAATGGAGGTAGATATGAAAGGAAGTTTACTTCAGAAGGTTTTAGAAATCGGAAGGAACAATGTTGGATCAGGAGGATTTTTGCAATATTCTGCGTTTGTAAATTACAATCCGGCTAATAAATTATGGACGATTAAGAACGAAGCGATACAACCTGAAAAGGTTTATCATGTAGCAATATCTGATTTTCTGTTAACCGGCGGCGAAGCAAATTTGGGTTTTCTGACAATCGATAATCCGGATATTGTAAAAGTGTACTCGGCCACAAAAGACATTGCTGACAGCAGATCTGATATACGTTTGGCGATCATTCGATACATGGAGGCTTTAAAATAACAGGATCTCGAATCAAGTTTTTTTAATGGATTAGTCCAATACTATTTTTTCTATTTTGTCTCGGGCTTAGAGCTTCATGTAAAATATTTAGGACCTAGTCTCTCAACTTTTCGATTTCGTTTGGTTTAATTTTTTAGCATCCTCTTTTTCTTTAAGCATGCCCTTTGCGTTAACGTCTGTTACTACTTTTCTGCCGGTTTTAGATTCCAGTTCCTGCAGGGCAACATTGGCTACGTGGCCGCCCTGCCTAGCCACCTTTTTACTTTCTTCAAAATCCTTTGGGCTCACCGCTTCTGAAATATCTTTAGTAGAGGATTCAGCCAACATATTTAATATGAGTTCGGTGTTGGTCATATTGTCGCGCAGGTTTTCTTTTTTCAAACCTTTTAAAACTTTGTATTCTTTAGTTGTTTTACCTGCCCAGGATTTTGTGATGATATCCGTTAGTGTTGCAAACTGTTGCCCTTCTTTCAGGCCGCGACTTTTCCATTCATCGGTTAAACCTTTTCGGATTTCAATACTTTTAAGGCGTTGATTGATCCAACTTTCTGAATATCCTAATTGTTGGTATTCGTATAATGCCCTGTCAATAGTCAATTCCGGATCTTGCATTTCATCTAATCGCTCCTGCGCTATTTTCGCAAGCCATAGTTTGAATGGTTCTGCTTTGGGTGATGGAATGGATTGTATCAATCTGAAAAGTTGTTCTGTATCGGCAACATCCGTCACTCTCATTTTTCCATCTGCCGCAAGCATTTTCAAACCGTTACAATCTGTAACGGTTTCATTTCCTTCGTCTCTTAAGCGTTTTTTCATTACACGCCAATATACCTGGGGGTTTGGGCTTCCTGTTAAAACTCCTATTACATCGACAATAGAAATATACCATTTTTCACCCTCGGCATCCCATACAGTTCTTATCTTTTTATCTTCAAATAATTGTATTGAGTTTTCTTTTTTCATTTCATTTTTTATGTGTCGAAAAAATCGAGAGAGATGTTCTTACAACTTTTGCATTAAGAGGAAAGTTCTCAACAGCAAACGCAAACTTATCGCTATTCTCGAAAAGAAAATCATCAGGTACCAAAAGGTTTTCAAGAATTTAATGTTCAAAATTTGCT
>JBDSHT010000008.1:0-10607 GCA_039918315.1 Ginsengibacter sp.
TAATACAAATGCTGAAGTGACGAAAGCAAACTTCGAAAAGCAATATGCCAATCTTGATTTTAAAACAATTGAAATGGCAAATAACAGCAATCATTTCATCATGTTTGATCAACCGGATTGGTTTTATAATCAGGTAAATTCCTTTCTTAAAAGAAAATAATATTATAGCAATTTCTTCGAATATTAAGGCGTAATTCAAGGGATAGTTTCTTGCATTTGCAACCTTTAAGGATAATTCAATTTATGTCCTATTAAACTGCATTTCAGTCCAACCTGTAAGCCTTATACCTGACCTAATTTTGTGTCATTAAATAATCAAATAAATAATTAAAAAAATGAAAATTGTAATCGTGGGCGCCACAGGCACCATGGGAAAGTACCTTACCGGTGCATTCGAAAAAGAAAATGAAATTGTAAGAGTGGCTGAATCAGACGGAGATATTCGGGCGGATATTACCTCAACAGAATCGATCGAAAATATGTTTCAAAAGATAGGACCCTTTGATGCATTGATCTCTACAGCCGGCCCCACTTATGTAGGCCCATGGATAAATCTTACTGACAAAACTTTTAGAAAAGGAGTGGAAGGTAAAATGATGGGGCAAATAAACCTGGTTCTTATTGGACAACACTACATCAATGCAAAGGGTTCTTTCACTTTAATAACAGGAGCATTATCGCATGATCCACAAATAAATTTCGCGAATGCATCAGCAGCAAATGGTGCCGTGGAAGGATTCGTAAAGGCAGCAGCTATTGAATTGGAAAATGGTGTGCGAATCAATGCAGTAAGCCCAACAGTTATTGAAAACTCACCACATTATTTCCCCTATTTTCCGGGCGATATTCCTGTAACCATGCAGCAATTGGAATACGGATTTCGCAAAAGTGTTTTTGGAGCAAACACAGGACAAATTATTAAGCCTAACTAAAGGTTAACTACAAATAACAACCATTGTAATCGGGGGTTTTATGCCGATGGGTAATGCCCCGTTTACTTTATTCAGCGTCAAGCAACGCAAAAGATTAATCAACAAATAATGAAGAAAATAATTATTGCATTCTCATGCATGCTCAGTACTTTTTTGGCACAAAGCCAAATCAATATGGTCAGGTACAACGATGATTTCAGTTATCTGAAAAATGATACGGTGCATAAAAAGAATCTTGAAAAACTTAAATATATTTCTCTTTCCAAAGTAAGCAACATTTCATTTGGTGGCGAATTAAGAGAACAATATCAATATTACTGCCATCCGAATTTTGGAGATAAGCCTCCTGGTTTTACAAAGAATTATACGAGCCAACTTTTACAAAGAGTAATGGTTCATACCAATATAGAATTTGGGAGCAAACTAAGAGTGTTTGTACAATTAGGAAGTACATTTCGGTTTTTTAATCCAAATCCTGCAATACCTGAAATAGATGAAAACAAATTGAGTGTGCACCAGGGATTCGTTGATTACCATTTTCAAAAAAAATGGTTAGTAAGATTGGGACGGCAGGAAATTGCTTACGCGAGCCACCGGTTGCTTACATTTCGCGAAGGCCCAAACAACCGGCTGGCTTTTGATGCAGCCGTTATTAAATACAATTCTCAAAAGAGAAAGATTGATCTTTTTGCCATGTCACCAGTAATATCCGGGAAGGGAATACTTGATGATGAGTCGCTGAAAGATTTGATTATTGGTGTTTATGCAACTGGGTATATTGTTCCAAAAAAGTTTTTAGTTGACTACTATTTTTTGAACCTAAATACGCAACGAAGGAAATATAATTTTGTTGCTGGTAAAGAAAACAGGCAGAGTTATGGAGTCAGAATATTTTCTGATAATCAAAAAATCAATTACGAATTGGAAGGCACTTATCAGTCAGGTAAATTCAATCAATCGAAAATTCTTGCTTATGGTATTTCAGCAGATTTAAACTACAAAATGATTCAAAAAAATAACTTTATAATCGGCATAGGAAGTAATTATATGACTGGAGACAAAAATAAAAATGACAATCAACTCAATACTTACAACCTTCTTTTTTCAAAGCCGCAATACGGGTTAACTGCGCCAATCGGCGCAACTAACCTGGTAAACATTAATCCTTATTTTAAGATTAACCCCAATAAAAAAAGCAACATTTATGTTAGCAGCTATTTTATGTGGAGACAAAGTACAAAGGATGGTAGTTATTCACCAACAGGAGTAGAGGTTAGACCCGCTTCAACAGACCTGGTTATTTCACCTGAAAAATCAATAGGTACATTGCTGGCAATAGAGTCATCTTATTCTTTAACGCGAAATCTATCTTTCTTTGTGGATGGCTCCTATTTTTTTGCTGGCAAGTACGTCAGGCAATCAGGAACCGGGAAGAATATAACCTATCTCTCTTTTAAAGGGGTATATAAATTTTGACAACAACTCCTTTATAAGTCTGCTTTTCTCCTTTGGTAATTTAATATTCAATAACAGAACTGCACTTTAAACTATTCATGAATGTGGTAATTATCAGACTGAAATAAGAATAAAAATAAATGTCCTTTTTTGACTTCATTCTGTCTCTTATTGCCCCGATGTCTTGAATAGCTTTACATCATCAAATAATAAAAATTAAATAAACAATTAAAAAAACAAACATGAAAAAAGTAATCATTCTCTCAATTATTATGTTGGCAACGTATGCCTTATTTGCCCAGACAGACACATCCAAAATTGAGCAGTATTGCCAGGTAATTGCTACACCGAGACTGTTAAGCAATAAAGTAACTATTAGTATAGACTTTGGTGAAGAAAAAAGTATCTGGTCAGACAACAGGATTAAAAACATTGATGGGAAAATAAAAAAGTTCAACACAGTGATAGATGCATTAAATTTTATGGGAAGGGAAGGTTGGTCTTTCATCAATGCGTTTCCGGTAATCAATGGTACCAGTACAATTTATCATTTTGCATTTAAGAAATTATTTTCAAAAACAGATTTACAAGAAAAAGAAGTAGCTCGTTTTTGATGCCTTGCTGTTTTTTAAATAACTTTTGTTTTCCATCACCAGATACAATTGGAAAAAATAAAATGAAAGCAATTATTTACACAAAATACGGCCTACCTGAAGTGCTTCAAATTAAAGAAGTAGATAAACCCGTACCCAGGGAGAATGAATTGCTCGTGAGGATTTATGCAACAGCCGTTAATTCATGTGATGTTCATTTACGCAAGGCAGATCCCTTTAAATTCTTATTAACTCACTCAGTGTTATGAAAAAATTAGCATTCATTATTCCTCCAAATGTTGAAATCCTGGATCTGGCAGGTCCTTTACAGGTATTCACAGAAGCCAAGTTTCAGGGCTATGATCTCTCTCTTGAATTTTATTCTTACCAGGATGAAATTACCAGTACCTCGGGCCTTCCTTTCTTCAATATTAAAAATTATAAAGAAGCTGAACTTAAAGAAGGTGATTATATTTTTATGCCAGGCATGGATGATAAATATGTTCGAAGCATTTCATTTAAAGCGGAGCGTGATTTTTTTAATTGGCTAAAACTTTGTTCAGAAAAACAGGTTTTAGTTTGTTCCATTTGTAACGGGGCATTTGCGTTAGGTTATGCGGGTTTATTAAAAGACACTGAATGTACCACACATTGGAGGAGGGCGCAAGAGATGCAGACTACATTCCCATCGGCAAAGGTTATTTCTGATATCCTCTTTAAAAAGAGCAACAATATTTATACAAGTGCGGGGATTAGTGCTGGGATTGATTTGGCCTTAGCAATTCTTGAGGAACTTAAAGGAGCACTGTTTACACATAAAGTAGCAAGAGGACTTGTCGTATATCACAGACGAAGCAACAGTCACACACAAAACAGCATTTATCTTGACTACCGCAATCACATCAATCCAAGTATTCACGTTGTTCAGGATCATCTTATTGATCATCTGTCTGATGATAATTCTATAGAGGATTTGGCAGAATTGGTTGCCATGAGCCCAAGGAATTTAAGTCGCGTTTTTAAAGAAAAAACAGGAACTACTATTCTTGAATATCTGACCATGTTAAGATTGGAATTTGCAAAAACAATGTTGAACAACCCGGAATATACTGTTGAATATATTGCGACTAAATGTGGTTTTAAAACAGCCAGACAATTACAAAGGATTTTAAAAGCTAATAATAAAAGATGATTTAAAAGTTAGTAAAAGATTTTAAATTAAAGTCGCTTTCTCCAATGAGTTTATACATGCATCATTTAAAAACATGAAAGAAATAAAACATCAGAAGCATTGTTCTTGTGAAGGAATTAGTTGCGGAGTATTGCTGCCATTATTAGTCCAATTGTAACGTATATCTGGAAGATGTGTCGAATTAGTAGGGACAGGTCGCGACCTGTCCTATGCTATTTTAAAATACCATCCCATTTTGAAAATAATTGAAAGGGTAGTTTTTATAAGTTTGAGGACAGGTCGCGACCTATCCGTACGATGATATGCAAAGGATTTATTGGTGATAATTTTATTGAAATAACATCGGATGAAATACGGCTTTATAATTATCAGTTCGTAGCACAGTAAATTTATTCCGGACGACCCCTCTACCAGTGAGGCGTACCCTGAAACAAAGAAGTATAATAAGTATGGTTATTTAGGATCCAGACATTTTTTAATTCTGTCATTAAATATTTTAAATTGATGAGAAATCAAGTCGAAGGAAATAACTGCTAAATGCATACATTTATCCTTCAATCATCATCATGAAAAATGTATTCTTCCTCTATATCTTTCTGGTTCTTGCTGCTGCGGTATCGGCCCAGGGAAGTAAACAATTGTTGCAACAAATGCACGAACGCTATGCCGGTAAATGGCACCAAACTTTGACGTTCAATCAAACGACAGAGATATACCTCAACGATACCCTCGTACGCACAGAACGCTGGTATGAAAACATACATTATCCAAAAGATTTTCGGATAGATTTTGGTCACCCTGATAGTGGCCGCGCGGTAATCTACCACAATGATTCTTCTTTTGTATTCAGTAGAGGGAAAATCACATCCGCCCGCGCAGATGAAAATGACCTGATCTTTCTTTTGGGAGGCATGTATTTTTATCCCATTGATATCGTTTTCACAAAAATGAAATCCTACGGTTATGATCTTGATAAATTCCACGAAGATGAATTGAAAGGGGAACCTGTTTACGTGATTGGTGCCGGTAAAGGAGAAGAAACGGTGAACCAACTTTGGATCGATAAAGGAAACTTCAATCTCTTACGGATGATCACTTTTACGAACGGCAGAAAACAAGAAGCTATGTTTGAGAATCATGTAAAAATAGGAGGCGGTTTCTCGGAAACACTCGTTCGTTTTTTCGTTAATGATAAGTTGGTACAAATAGAAAAATACTACGACCTGCAAGCCGGTAAGGAAATTTCACATGCTCTTTTTGATCCTTATCATTTTATCAAAAGCCGGTAATGATGAGCATTTAGTGACAGGTTCAAAGCATTATTAACCCCAGCAATTGTTTATATTTCCCCATGACTTTAAAACAAAAAGTACACCAGCACTATCTTCAAATGGTGAACGATAAAATAAGTTTGCTCCAACAGGTGTTAGCAGACTTAAAAGAAAGTGGTGCCAACGAAACAAAGAGCACTGCCGGCGATAAACACGAAACGGCTTTAGCGATGTTGCAAATTGAACAGGCAAATAAAAGAGAACAATTAAATCATGTAGTTGCGCAAAAAATACTGGTCGAAAAAATTAACCCGACGATTATTGCGGCAGCGGTGGTCATGGGTAGTCTTATCAAAACCGATCAGGGATATTTGTTTATGAGTGTTGCATTGGGCAAAGCGGTTGTAGAAGGAATATCCTTTATAGCATTGTCGCCACAATCGCCGCTGGGACAGCAATTGATGGGATTAAATGAAAAAGATACAGCAATCATTAACAACAAAAGTTATCACATTGAGGCGATTGAGTAATCAGAGGCTGGGATGGTCCCAATGAGTAACATCATAAACAATCATGTAGTTTTATTAAATAATTCAACTACGAAACTTTGTTCGATATTTATGTTATCAAAATAAATTCAAACCACTGCCAGCAAAAAAAGATATACTAACAAATACTCCTGACAAACCAGGAAATGAAGTCACGCTAAAAAGAGTGCTTGGTCTTACAACCGCCATCCTTTTAGTAGCAGGGAATATTATTGGAACCGGTGTTTTCAAAAAGATAGTACCAATGGCGGCTACCGGCCTTTCTGAGAATTATATTTTAGGAGCATGGATTCTTGCCGGTATCGTTACCATGCTCGGTGCCTTCAGCATTGCCGGCCTTGCAAAATTGACAACAGAGGCTGGCGGTAATTTTGAATATCTACGACTTTGCTATGGGGACTTTCTAAGTTTTTTATTTGGCTGGGCGTATTTCATGATATTGGGTAGCGGTTCTATTGCGGCCGTTAGTTTTATTTTTTCCCAATCTTTTAATGCGTTGTTTCAGTTGCCTGATCCTTTAGCTCACCTGCAAAATATTTCTATTGGGGCTATTCAGCCCTTTGCTGATTCAGGAATAAAATTACTCGCAATAGCAGCGATTGTGTTACTAACATGGTACAACTATCGCGGCGTTAAAAAGGGCACCACTCTTAATAATTTTATGACGACAGCTAAGATCGCGGGGATACTTTTATTAATTGTATTGGGCTTTTTTTTTAGCCAATCTGCGGCTTATACATCGGTTGCTGTTGTTGAAGCACCGCTTAAGAACATGAGTAATTTATCATGGCTAGCTATTTTTTTTGGGGTAATGCTCAATGCCTTTTGGTCGTACGATGGCTTTTCAAATGTGGCAGCCGCAAGTGCGGAAATAAAAAATCCGAAACGAAATATTCCGATCGCTATCATCACTGGAGTAAGTATCGTGCTTGTTTTGTATGTGCTCATAAATTATGCATTTATGAAGGCCATGCCGTTGCACGACCTGGCTTCTATCCCAGAAAATCAAGTGGCTGCCATAGTGGTTGCAAATAGTATTATCGGAAATACGGGCACCATTATGATTTCAATACTACTCTTACTGAGCACATTTGGTTATCTCAATGTCGCAGTTCTTCTTTTCTCCCGCTATTACTACAGAATGGCACAGGAACAACTTTTTTTTAAGCATGTTGCCAAAATTCATCCCGTTTACAAAACGCCTTACATCGCTTTAATCTACTCAATGATCTGGAGCTGTGTGCTGGTGCTTTCCGGAAGTTTTGATGTGCTTACTGATATGGCCGTTTTTGGAGCTTTTGCTTTTTATGTTTTGCTGGCAATCGGATTGATTAAGATGAAAAAGAAAGGATTGATTAAAGAAAAAATTCCTGGTTATCCTTATGCTCCCATTTTATTCAGTCTCTTTATAATCGCGGTACTCACCAGCACTTTTATAAATAATCCAGTTCGTACCATTACCGGTATCGCGCTTATTCTTTCAGGTGTGCCGTTTTATTTTTATTTTAAATCACAGAAGAAAAAACAAGAAGCGTTCATCGGATAACTGTTTCCTCATTCGTAATCCACTAGACAGATTTGTTTGATGCCCAAGTTAGAATTGTAAAGTACATGATGCAAATTCAAAGGAAATCTAATTTTGAAATGGAGGATTTGAATTTGGATTTTTAAGAAAATTAAAATTATTTCTAAAAATATAATCAACCAATCAAATGATGAAGCTAACCAGGTTTGTAATTTGTATAATATTCCTTTTTGCAATAACAATAGTTCATGCACAAAAAACAGCACCGAAACCTTATGGAGCTTTGCCCACCGAGCGTCAGTTGGCCTGGCAGGAAATGGAACGCTACTGCTTCCTTCATTTCACCGTCAATACTTTTACAGATTTGGAATGGGGATTGGGAGGCGAAAAAACGAGCCTCTTTAACCCAACCGATTTTGATGCCGACCAGATTGTATCAACCATTGCAAAGAATGGTTTTAAAGGAGCGATACTTACCTGCAAACACCATGATGGTTTTTGCTTATGGCCTTCAAAATACACAGAACACTCTGTAAAAAATAGTCCGTGGAAAGATGGCAAAGGAGATGTGGTAAAAGAAATTTCTGATGCTTGTAAAAAGTACGGAATTAAGTTTGGTGTTTATTTGTCACCATGGGATAGAAACAGTGCTCTCTATGGAACGCCGGAATACATTACTTATTACAGGAATCAACTGAAAGAATTGCTCACCAATTATGGTGACATATTTGAAGTTTGGTTAGACGGTGCAAATGGTGGCGAAGGTTATTATGGTGGTGCGAATGAAAAGAGGGAAATTGATCGAAACACTTACTATGACTGGGAAAACACATGGGCCATTGTTCGCAAACTACAACCCAACGCTGTTATCTTTAGTGACATTGGGCCTGACGTAAGGTGGTGTGGAAATGAAAGAGGATTTGTAAAAGATTCTTGTTGGGCTCCCTACACTGCGCATGGGCCTAATGGTGATAAACCGGGTATTGGAAATACGATTGGTAAGGAAGGTGAAACCGGAACCCTTGATGGTGAAAAATGGATTCCTGCGGAAGTGGATGTATCGATAAGGCCTGGTTGGTTTTATCATGCAAAAGAAGATAGCAAGGTTCGCAGCCTTCAAAATCTGAAAGAGATTTATTTTAAATCGGTGGGTAATGGTGCTTCATGGAATCTGAATGTGCCGCCCGATCGCACAGGGCAAATCAATGCACATGACGTAAAAGTGTTGGATTCTTTGCAGAACTATTTGACAAAATCATTCGCAATAAATCTATTAAAAGGAGCAACAGTTACGGCGACTGAAACAAGGGGGAATCTAAAAGAATATGCAGCCGCTAATGTAATCAACGATAATGAAAATTTGTATTGGGCAGTGAATGATAATACCACAACGGCTTCGCTCACTTTTCAATTAAAAGGAAACGCTACATTCAATTGCATGGAGATAAAAGAGTTTATTGCCTTGGGGCAACGAATCACATCTTTCAAAATTGAAGTTTATAAAAATGGTTCATGGATTCCCGTGTTCAAAGGCAGTACGGTTGGAAGAAAAAAACTAGCAAAATTTAATGACATCACTGCCTCAAAAGTCCGCGTTACTTTTTCAAATGCTTTGGCTTGCCCGGTTATAAAATCTGTGAAGATTTATAAGGTGTTGTAGTAATAAAAAGTTCAGGAAATAAAAAAATGCCCCGCGTTGGGGCATTCTAATTTCAATAAATATTTCATTCAAATGCTTACGCGCGATCTCTCAAAGCTTTCACCTCATCATGCGCATGTAATATTTCATCGAACTGTTTTTGGATGGTAGCTACTGCATCGGACGGTAATTCGGCCCTGTCGGCTAACGCATTCTCATACGCCTTCTTTGCCACGTCTTCTCCATACTCGCAGGATGATAATACTTCTTTTCGGTTGTTAGCATCCAAAGCATTTTTAACATCCATCCATACACGATAAAATTTTCCTGAAAGGCGGGTTTCATCTCTCTCAGGTGCATCTTCCGACGCCGGGACTAATAATCGTAAAGCAGCATTGTTGGCCTTACTCTGCACACTGAATTTTGAAAATAAAGTTTTCAGATCTGAATCCTTTGTTTGATCCATTGCTTTTTGATAACCTTCATAACGATCATTATTTATGATGATTAAATCGCTTAAGGTGGTTGCTGTTTTTTTTGTTGTCGTTTCCATAGTTTTCTTTTTTTTAATAAATGACTTGTAACCCTTGAAGTCCAACAAGCATACCAAGGCTTGTTAACTGGTTACAAGACGTTGTTCAAATTATATTAATCGCTTTTGAGGAAAATGATACATAATCCGGTAATAGAATTCCCATGTTTGTAGGTCACGAATTCCCGGGTTCGTATCCCAGGAACAAGAGGTGGTAAGAAGAGACGTGTTTTATTTGAATAGAAGTTTCAGGGAGGATAACTAAAAGTGGATATCTACAATAATTGGCACGTTTGAGTAAATCCCAAGGGGGTTCAATGTCTATGGAAAACAGGGTCATGTTTTAAATAAATTGCAAAAGGAGTAAATTGTATCTTGAAATATTAAATCCTATACATGTCATCCGCTTATTCAAAAATCTATATACAGGTAGTATTTGCCGCAAGGGGCAGGTAATTAGTAGGAAGAATATTTAGGGTTATTAAAATAGTTTGAAATAGAATTCGAAGAAGAATATCTTTTTGAATTCATTATTCATTAAGCAAACATTCGACCCCGTTGGGGTCGTTTTATGTCTTTGTATTTAACGCTATATACATTCGATCCCGTTGGGATCAACAACAAAATAGGAAATCAGTTTAGTAAAAGTAACCTCAACAGGAGTTCAATGTTTATACAACCCAAACATGCCAATGTTTATATAACCTCAACAGGAGTTTAATGTTTATATAACCCCAACGAGGTTGAATGTTTATAGGAAATAAGGTTAGTAAAAACGACCCCAGCGGGGTTGAATGTCGAATGTTTAAATAAATTGCAAAAGGAGTAAATTGTATCTTGAAATATTAAATCCTATACATGTCATCCGCTTATTCAAAAATCTATATACAGGTAGTATTTGCCGCAAGGGGCAGGTAATT
>JBDSHT010000009.1:0-2504 GCA_039918315.1 Ginsengibacter sp.
ACTGGCTTTGTTGCTAAAAGTGCAGGCAAAGGCAATTGCGATAACAGCCCTTGTAATCATTGTTGGACATGCATTAGTTCCATTGATCCCATTTACTGAAAGTTCTTTAGCCAATAAAATAATACTAGCTTTTTTCATACCAGGTGCTATCCCTTTTGGAGCGGGAAAGACTTTTGTAATGGGCTATCCACCTATCCCGTGGCTGGGTATTATGTTGCTTGGATTTGCGTGCGGAAAAATATTTCTGATTGAATCTGCGAAAAGAAAAAGGCTGTTTTTCAAAATCGGATTATCAGCTTGGGTAATTTTTGTTGTAATCCGTTTTGTAAACTTCTATGGAAATCTGGCACCATGGTCTTTACAGAAATCAGGTCTTTATACCGTCTTGTCTTTTATCAATATTACAAAGTATCCGCCTTCGCTGGATTTTTGCCTGGTGACTTTAGGAGGCATGTTTCTCATGCTCGCATGGGTGGAAAATTGGCAAAATAAGTTTTCAGTGATTACAACAGTGTATGGAAAAGTTCCACTATTCTTTTTTCTGGTACATTGGTTTATTATTCATCCGCTGATGTTTCTGATGGTGTATTGGCAGGGCTACACCACTAATGATCTGGTGTTTGGATTTAATTTTGGCAGGCCTAAAGAAGGCAGTGGTATTGAATTGTCGGGAATTTACCTGGTATGGATTTGCGTGTTATTGATTCTTTATCCTATTTGCAGGTGGTACGGAAATTACAAGATAAACCACAGGAATATTAAGTGGCTTCGCTATCTGTAAAACCGGGTATGCATGAATGTGATACCGATGTTTTGTTTTGGTTTTCCGTGAGGGTAATCAATGTAGGCAACAATTAATTTTGTATTTTATTAATAATCTAAAAACTTCAACAATGAATCCGAACAAAGAATTATGGGAAAAAGGTGACTTCACAAAACTTGCGGAAACCATGCGTGAAAGTTCTTCAGCTATAGTGAGGTCACTTGGTATTCAACCGGGAATGGAAGTGCTTGACGTTGCTTGTGGCGATGGCGACACCGCAATACCTGCCTCTAAACTCGGCGCTAATGTAACGGGGGTGGACATCTCATGCAAACTGGTGAAAGCCGCCAAAGCACGGGCAGAAAAGGAAGGCGTGGCTGACAATTGCAAAATTTATGAAGGTGATGTGATGGAGCTCAGCGAGCAAGCGGATGAAAGCTTCGATCTTGTCATCAGTATTTTTGGTGCCATGTTTGCCCCGCGGCCATACGATACAGCGAAACAATTAGTGAGGGTAACGCGCAAAGGTGGCCGGATCATAATGGGCAACTGGATACCAGGGGACCCAACCCTTGTTGCACAAATTTTAAAAATTTGTTCAGCATATACGCCTCCGCCGCCTGAAGGTTTTATCAGCCCCATGCGATGGGGAGTAGAAGAGGAGGTGATAGATCGGTTTGTTAGTGCAGGAATTCCCAAGGAAAATATTTCCTTCTCAAGAGAAACATTTACATTTTTAGCAGATTATTCGCCTTCCGTTTTTCTCAGCAATTTTCGAAATTATTACGGGCCCACTATGAATGCATTTGAGGCGGCTGAGAAAAATGGTAAGTCAGCGGAATTACAAAATGAAATGGAACTACTTTTTAATAAACATAATAAAAGCGGCGATAATGAATCTCTTTCTATCGACGCGACTTTTTTAAGGGTGACGGTGGTTCGCTAGTGGATTTTTAAAGGGCAAAAGGATTTTTGGTCCGACATAAACCTGTTATGGATTCATTGCTGGTTATCATTAACAAAAAGCGAATTCTTAAATTTCTGTTCCTGCTTCATGGCATGAAAGTCACGTCGGACGTTACTTTTTTTCGAATAGACCTGGAATCTGATTTGTCTGATTCTGACATTTTTTTCGCATAAAAGGATATATTTGAAAGGGTAGTGTTGATAAGTTCGAGGACAGGTCGAGACCTGTCCTTACTGAATACCACATGGGCCTGGTAATTATATCTTCACCAAATACATTCAAAAATGCGTCGCAGATAAATGCCATTTATCAACGTGCCAGATGTAAATACGTAATGCCTATTTTTTGTTGTTCAGTTTTTTAATTAAGTCAACTTCATCTTGTTGATACGGTTTACCGTCTTTATAAAAAATATCATGAAACCATAACTTAGGTTGGCTTCCATCAGGCATAGGAGTGTCCCACGCATAAATAGTATTTGTTTTGCCCGACACAAACCCCCAATTAATGGCTCCCACATTTTCCTGCTTTAGCAAAGGCATAATATTTGAAAATTTACTGTCGCGGGGCCTGGCCATATATTCCGTGCATATCAATGGTTTTCCATTTGATTTTAGCACTTTGATTACTCTCTTATGTAAGTCAAAACCTTCGTAATTATGGTACGTAATTACATCAGAATTCTGCAACTGAAATGTGTTTAAATTGGTTAGGTCCCAATCCCACAAGCCAACACTCACGGGTTGTTCAGGGTTTACACTACGCGCCCATTCA
>JBDSHT010000010.1:0-73995 GCA_039918315.1 Ginsengibacter sp.
GATTTAAAAAAACCACCTTCTTCCTGAATAATACCAACCGAAATTAAAAACCTATTATGCAAGATTCGAACCAACCGATCAACCTCAACTCAGGAAACGTAAATGAACGAATTGGCAAATACCGATGGACAATTTGTGCGCTGCTTTTCTTTGCGACCACGATCAATTACTTAGATCGAAATGTAATCAGTTTGCTGAAATCAGATCTTGAAGTCATCTTCAAATGGTCGGAATCAGATTATGCAGATATCGTTATTATGTTTCAACTTTCCTATGCGCTGGGAATGTTGCTTGCCGGCCGTTTCATTGATAAAGTAGGAACAAAATTGGGATATGCTGTCTCACTAATCATTTGGAGTTTTGCTTCCATCGGACATGCGGCTGTGCGAAGCACTCTCGGGTTTTTTATCGCCAGATCTGTCCTAGGACTAAGTGAAGCAGGCAACTTTCCTGCAGCAATCAAAACAACAGCAGAATGGTTTCCTAAAAAGGAAAGAGCACTGGCAACAGGTATTTTTAATTCTGGCGCAAATGTAGGTGCCATCCTTGCACCACTGACGGTGCCATTTCTGGCAGCAAAATATGGTTGGCAGGAAGCCTTTATTATCACCGGTGCTTTTGGATTAATATGGTTGATTTTCTGGTTTATTTTTTATACACCACCAGCAAAGCAAAAACGTCTTAAAAAAGCAGAGTATGATTATATACATAGTGATCTGGACGAACAACAACCTGCACCCGCTGCATTGGGTTCAGATGCTGCAAAGGAAAAAAATGTTCCCTGGCTCACCTTACTTAAATATAATCAGACGTGGGCCTTCATTTTTGGGAAATTTCTAACGGATCCGATTTGGTGGTTTTTTCTTTTTTGGCTGCCAGCTTTTTTGCAGGCGCAATATGGGCTTACAGGCACTGGTATTGCCATTCCAATCGCAGTGGTTTACACCATGTCAACTGTTGGAAGTATTTTCGGTGGCTGGCTACCGCTTTATTTTATCAAACGTGGTTGGCCTGTTTTCCGCGCAAGAAAAACCTCCATGCTTATTTATGCATCTTTTGTTCTGCCGGTTGTGTTTGCACAGCTTGCAGGTGAAAGCAATATGTGGTTTGCCATATTAATTATTGGATTAGCCACTGCCTGTCATCAGGCCTGGTCGGCAAATATTTTTACAACTGTATCTGATATGTTTCCTAAAAAAACAACAGCCTCTGTTACAGGACTGGGAGGAATGGCCGGAGCATTGGGTGGTATTTTAATAGCCTTTACAGCCGGCAAATTATTTGATCATTTCAAAATGTTAGGAAATATAAAAACCGGTTATTACATCATGTTTTTCATTTGTGGATTTGCTTATCTCATTGCCTGGCTTGTGATGCATTTCCTGGCGCCACGACTAAAACGAATCGATCTCTAACAACTTTAAATTTTATAACAAATAAAATCAAATAAATATCATGTCGAAAAAAGTAGTTACCCTCGGAGAAATTATGTTAAGGCTTTCTACTCCCGGCTTTACCAGATTTGTGCAAGCCGATAGTTTTGATGTCACCTACGGTGGAGGCGAAGCCAATGTCTCTGCAGCACTTTGTAATTATGGATTGCAGGGAGTATTTGTTTCAAAAGTTCCTGATAACGCCATAGGGCAATCAGCAATAAATCACTTACGTCGCTATGGTGTGGACACACAATTTGTCGCTCGTGGTGGTGACCGACTCGGAATTTATTTTTTAGAAACAGGAGCTTCAATGAGGGCATCGCAAGTAATTTACGACAGGGCAAATGCATCGTTAGCAGAGGCAGAAATAAGTGAGTTTGATTTTGATGCCATCTTTAAAGATGCTTCATGGTTCCATACCACGGGCATCACTCCGGCGCTCAGTGATAAAGCAGCGGCACTTACCGAAGCCGCTTTGAAAGCAGCTAAAGCAAAAGGCATTACCACCAGCATTGACCTTAATTATCGTAAGAAATTATGGAGCAAAGAAAAAGCGAAAGAAGTGATGACAAGACTTTGTCAATATGTAGATGTTTGTATCGGTAATGAAGAAGATGCGGAAACAACATTGGGTTTTAAAAGTAAGGGAACCGATGTTACCAAAGGTGAACTAAACCTTGACGGATATAAAGATGTGTTTAAGCAAATGAAAGAAAAATTTGGGTTCAAATATATTGCCTCTACATTACGCGAAAGCCATAGTGCATCAGATAATGGATGGAGCGCATTGGTGTATGATGGTACTGCTTTTTATCAATCAAAAAAATATGAAGTGAGAATTGTTGATCGTGTTGGAAGTGGGGATTCATTTGCCAGTGGATTTATTTATGGTTTAGTTTCAGAAATGAGTTTGAAAGATGCTGCCGAATTTGGCGTAGCCGCATCCGCTTTGAAACACACCATCAATGGTGATTTGAATCATGCTACATTAAGCGATGTAAAAGGCCTGATGAAAGGTGATGCGAGTGGAAGAGTAGTTAGATAATATCTTTTGATAGGTTTGTGAAAACACAAACCAAGGGAGTAAGTTTTTTATTTTTAAAAAATCAATCATGATTATAGACGACCTGGCAAATGCCGAAAAATATTTTTGTTTACACCCATCTTTTGCGGAAGCCTTTGAATACATCAACTCGCAAGAACTTGATAATCTTGAGCCCGGGACTTACGTGATTAAAACCGATTCCATAAAAGCAATCGTTTCAAACAATCCGGGAAAAACCAGGGAAGTATCTACCGCTAAATTTGAATGCCATAATCAAAACATTGACATACAACTTTGCATAAATGGAAAAGAGACCATCGGCTGGAAACCGCGCGGATCTTGCGTTCAAGAAAAAGAAGCTTACAACCTTGAGAAAGATGTTGCATTTTATAACGATGCACCGGATATGTATTTTCAATTAACCAACAACAAGTTTGCCATCTTCTTTCCGGAAGATGTGCATGCACCAATGATTGGAGACGGCGACATTAAAAAAATGGTGATCAAAGTAAAAATTTAATTTTTTAAAAATAGAACCATGAATAACAAAGAACTCATATTAAATCAAATACCTGAACAAAAAATATTGCCTTTATATTTTCACAGCGACCCGGATGTGAGCCTTGAAGTTTTAAAAGCCTTATACCGTGCGGGTATCAGGATGGTGGAATACACCAACCGTGGCCAGGCTGCTTTGGAAAATTTTAAAAAGATGCGGATATTATGTGATGCAGAAATGAAAGATTTACACCTCGGTATCGGCACCATTAAGAACAGAGAAATGGCAGAGACTTATGTTGATGCAGGAGCAGATTTTATTATTTGTCCGGGTCTGGTGGAAGAAGTGGCAGAGGTGGCTGACAAAAATAATTTGTTATGGGTACCCGGCTGTATGACTCCATCAGAAATCATCAGAGCAGAAAATATGGGCGCCAAAATGATCAAACTTTTTCCAGGTAATATTTTAGGTCCTGAATTTATGAGCGCCATAAAAGCGGTATTTCCTAAACTAATGTTTATGCCAACAGGCGGTGTTTCTTTGGACAAAGCAAACCTTGATGGTTGGTTCAAAGCAGGCGTGGTGGCCGTGGGCATGGGAAGCAAACTGATAAGCAAAGAATTGTTGGAAGCAAAAAATTATGCAAAGATGGAAGAAATGACAAGAGAGGTAATTAGCTTGTTGAAGGGGATGTAACCAGGATCGACAGTATAAAACCCATGAGATCAACAAGTATATTAATAAGTGTATTGATGATTGCAGTCACTATTTATTTGATTGCTCAAAACTGGGGTATAAATAATTCAAAAGTTTCTCTTGCAATTGCTGCGTTAGTGATTTTCCTGATCCTTCTTTTTGTCAAAATAAGAAAGCGGAATATTTAAAAGATAGGATTTTTGAGTTCTTCTTCATTTTCATTTTCGAAATCGGAACCTTGTGTTAAGCTTTTCCACTCACCAGACAGTTCGTTTGAAAAGAAGTTTATGTATAACATTTCAAGTTCTTCCTCACTTTTATTTCGCAATTTATATACCATTTGGTAAACGTGGAAGCGGATAGTTTTATAGTTGCTTGAGATTATTTTCTGTCAACAATCTAAATTTTTTTTTCTGGTTATCGCTTTGCGGAAAGAGCGCATTCAAAATCACCGGTCCAACTCAATCTTTTCAATCTCAGAAGATGAAATATCTTCATCAGTATTTAAAACAAGAATAGAGCTATTGAACACCTTGCGTTTTCGCAGAACTTTACCATCGGTTAGAAAGACTTTTACCAATTGATAGCCCATTCCGGATTCGGGAAGCTTCACCAGTTGATGAACAAATTTTTCGGGTATTTTATATTTAGATTTCATGGATAAAAAATGCCATAATCTGTTTGTTTCTTAAATGTACCAAAAGATGTCCCATTTTCAAAAAAACATTCTTCGCCCCCACCTCTCTTACCAAAATCAGGTTTTACAATTCCAAATTGGTAGCTATCCTTTACTTGCGGAAAAATATGAAACGCCCATTCAATTTTTTCTTCGTTGGGAAGCGCATAACGTTCCACCGGGTTATCTCCGTCATTTACACATTTCTCATAATCTCTTTTTGTAGTGGTATACGAGCCCGGCAATAAACAATTATTTTTTTTATCAATTCTCTTATCAGCATCAGAAGCCGATAATCTTACATGGTAAGATTTTCCATCAGGGTAAATTACAAGACTTTCTTTTGTAGAAGAAGAGTGGCCACCACTTTCACCAAATACATTAAAAGATTTGATTTCATTTATCAATTTAATTTCTTTTAACTCCCGGTAAACTGCATTTCTTAGAGAAAGATTGAAGCCTTTTAAAAATATTTCTTTTAAATAATCCTTCTTTTGATAGTTATTTTCGACAACTAATTCTTCATTCAAAACAATGAATTCTTTCAGTGTATATTCTCCCTTAAATCTGGCCTGTATTAATTGATATCCCATTCCTGTTTCAGGCACTAATTTTAACTCATCCTGTTGATCAGGGAATAATTTGAAGATCATTTCTAATTTAGTTTAGTTGCTGAAAAGTATTCATGATATGTTTTTGCATCTGTTAATTTAAAAAAATAGCATTTCGATAGCACAATTTTATTTTTTGAATTAACCTTCGGTAGCAATAGTAGTTTACAAATATTCTTCGGCAGAGAATTTTTAACTGAGAAAATTCACCATTTTATTTTAGAAAATCAACCTCAATATTATCTTTTTCATCAACCAACTTTTCAACTATTTTATTTCCACCTTCAGACACAATCACTTTTATTTTATCTCCGGCTCTTGAAACAATAATATCAAAATCGTGACTAAAAGCACGGATGTGTTTTAGGCTCATTTCATTCCAGGAAGCAGGTAGCCTTGGTGAAAAAGAAAAACTTTGCAAACCTGTTGGCCTTATACCAAACAGGCCTTCCGTATATATCCTGCAATACAATCCACTTTCTGCTGACAGGTGTCGTTGGTTTCCTTCCGGGTACGCCTCAACAGGATAGGGGACGTGCTCGCCCAATAAACGGCGATTAGAATAATACTGCAAAAATTTCAAAGCCTTATCTGTTTCACCCGCAGCTAATACACCTCTTAGCGCATAAAGAGTTGCCCGATCCCAAAATGTTTTATCGCCTGAAAGGCTTGCCAGTCCGTCATTTGTCCATAAATCCGGCGAGAACAAAGCATCGATTGTACCTGCCTTTCTATTGTAAATTCCCATGGTTAGCGGCACACAAATCCACGCACGAAGTGTATCATTTTCTTTGTAATATTTATAAGTATCAAATCCATTTATTCTTGCACCAAAATATTTTTCAATAGCTTTATTTAATACAGATGCCAGAGCCTTATAGCTCTTAATTTCTTTTTTAGATTTGCCAAGAGATTCACCCAAAAACACAGTCGAATTCAATGCATCATAATAAAGAGAAGACGTGCTTAAATTTGCATTACCCGAAGGGAAACGCCCTTCCAATTCATCTGAATTTGACATCACAACACCTTCTTTATTTAAATTCCTGCGGCTATATTCAAGGCACCATTCTATGAGCGGCCATAATTTTTCTGCCTGTTTTTTATCTCCGCTGGCGAGTGCATATCGTGATGCCCCATAAGCAATCATCGCCGCATCGCCACGGTCACCGGCACCGTCCCAAATATCTGTTCCTTCGGCAATTATGGAACTCGGTATTGGTTTGTAATCTTTATTCATAAACCGCGCAAAATGCAAATACGCATTTAGCGAAGCTTTGTTTCCATAATCATAACCGAGGAAAGGAAAAAACGGACCAATATACTCAGCCTGATCATTTGCCCAAATAGCAGCGTAATAAGATTCGCCACCTGGGCTATGCATAGGGCCTCCTTTAGTTTCAAAAATACTTTCTGATGCCCTGATTTTTGCAAAAGCAAACTCACGATTCAATACCGAATCCGGAGTGTGCAGCACTAATGTGTTTTCAATCTCGTTGACAAATTGAAGCCTCTTTTCTTTTTCCCTTTGTACATCTACCGTCAAATTTTCTTCCTCCACTTTTAAGCCTGAATAGAAAATAAAAAAGCTGACAGAATCATTTGATGTAAGATTATAATTTCCTTCATTGTACAAGTCAACATGTAAAGAATAACTGCCCTCCGTTCCTTTAGCAGGGTCTGTTTTATATACATTATGCATCGATGGAATTTCGACTATGCAAGATTTTCCGGAGTTGTTTTTAATGGTATAAATTTCACCATAACCCGGTAATGATATTGATGGGAAAAACTGTCTCGTTAATTCTAAATCGTCAACTGTTTTACTTTTTATAATCAATGTCCCGTTCAGGCTGATGGAGAAAACTTTTTCATCTAACAGCGGTTTGTAATTTACGGTTACTAAATCAAAACCATCCATTGCAAAGCGACGGGTAAGGCTGGCATGTGTGTTATTCGGAACCGTTCTGAGCATGGGCCACACAAGGCTTCTGGTCGCATGAAAACTACTGTCAGCATTCACTCCATATCGTAAAACACATGAGATCCTTTTGCCACTCATTTCAATATGATCGCTGTGAGGAAGTGATTTATTGATGGCCCATGAAATGGAACCTTCGTTGTTCATCTGCCAGCGATTATCCTGTGAAAATAATGGGTTGGAAGTAAGGCAAAAGAATGTTACAAGAAGTATGAATTGGATTTGCTTTTTCATAGAATATTACAGTTTATGTTCCAGCGTTCAGGTTCTTAAATCAAATTTTTTAATATCATTTTCATTGACCTTGGCAAATATAACATGAGTTGGTTTTGAAGTAATTTCTTATTGCAGAAACTGGTACATTTTGAAAAATCTAAACTAGCAATTAACCCAAAATAAAATTCCCCTCTTTCAAAAATAATTCGAGTCTCTTGTTAGATTGATTGCAGGTTCTTTCACCTCGTTGACTATCTGATAAAGTTTCCAATTATCATGATCAATTTGTTCCAAATGCCAGTTCTTTTTCGGATCAGCTAATTGTCTTTTTATTGAACGTGGAAATGCATTCGCAGCCCTTGCATTTTCCCAGGTTCGTATTGCATGAAAAATTTCATATTTGAGAGGACAGCTTTCAACTGATTTTTGGTTTAAAGGAATTAAGTACGTTACCCCCACACCTACCGAAATCGCTTCAATATGCTGATATTCTTTTGGTGTTGATGAAGAATCAATTCCAAAATTACTACCCAATGTTGCAGGGAAATAATTAGCAAATGCCACATCCCGCAAATCCTTTCCTTCACTCGTTGCACTGCCCCACTCATCGGTAGAAAGATCATACATATTTTTGCCGCCACCAACATTCCAAACACTTTGATAATGCCAGGAACCTTCTGATAAGGTAGCTCCGGAAACACGCAAGTAAGGTATCTTACCAAGCGAAGCCCTGTCAAATAATTTTCTAAAAAATCGTTTGACAGAATAATAACCATGCCCGTTGTTAAAGAGAAATTCCTGTCCATCCAAATCTATAAATCTGATTCCATTGATACTGCTGACATCAGCATAGTATTCAGCAATTTTATCCTGCAAATAGATATCCGGAATCAAACCCTCATATCCGTAATCCAGCGTAACCTGCAATTTATATAAAGTATCACCTGCTTCGTGATTCGATTTCTTTGTATTCCAATATCCACGGGTTACATTTTTTCGCATGTATGGATAGGTGTCTGATACACCCAAATAATGAATAAGTTCTTTGCCGATTTTTATAATATTAAGGCTGGGGCTATGCGCTTCCCATGAAGCTACTTCGTTTAAATATATGGGATCATTCACTACAATATTCGTATCAGTTTCATTGATACTTTTTGTAAGAATTCGTTTTTGTTGGTAGCATAAACTATCACTTGGCACAGGACTTGCATCTTTTGTTCCCGGCGCCAGTGCAGTTGTTATCGTATGCCTTCCCATTAAAATGTCAAGAGGATTTGACATGTCTGTAAACTCTTTGTGCGATTTATTCCCGCTGGTAAAATGAAATGGTTTTGTTTCAAAATCATTTCCGTCAATATATCCTTCATTCCCACGGTCCACTTTAAAGTAAGGCAGGTCATTGGCTTCAATTGCCTTGAATCCCATTTGCGAAACGTAACTAATGGCGCTGTCAAATAAATTTCCTTCAGTAGTTACATCAGGAATATATCTTGCCGGATCTTTCACCCATTTACCTTTGATGGTAGGATGCGGCAAACCTTCTGACAAAACAATATTTTCAATCACATCTAAAAGAGCAATGCTATCTGGACTTCCCCATAACGCAATCGAAGATCCGATGAAATCCATGCCAGGCAAAGCTTGCACCTCCTGATGGTTGGGTTCATCATTTTTTAAAAAAGGAATCAATGAAAACAAAATATTTCTTTTTTGACTTCTGTCCCTGGCGTGGTAAGTAACAGAAATTCTTCCTTTATTATCGACAGTTGCTGTATTTCCATAAAGAATTCTATAATATTCTTCGGGGTGAGAATAGAAGGCAACATCACTGATTCCATCTCCGCCTATTGGAAATAACTGACCTTCGTGCAGATCAAACGGCAGTGGAAAACGCTTGGAATCGGGTGTATGAATCACATATTGGAAAGCGGCTGCATCTCCTTCGGTGGTTGAATTTCCGCCGATTGTTATATCATTCAAAGCCAATGCTCCAATGGCATAATTAACCGCTTCTGAAGTGTCTCTTGCCACACCAATAACTTCCCCAAACAAATTGGTAATATTGGTATTAAATGAGCCCCACTGAATATCGTCTATGCCTTCCCGTTGGGTAAGAGATAGCAAAGTGAATTTGAAATATTTTTTATACACACCGACTGCCACTTTAGCTTTAGAACCATTGCTATACCTGAGTGTAATAATTGTATTATTATTTTCAAACGTTGCCTTCTGTGGTTCATAAAACTTTTTTTTACTAGTACTGTAAAGGCACATTAATGGAGAAGGCTTATCATTGATGCTAAACTCCCGGAAAGGTTTTCCAGTAATGTTTTTCATACTTGTAATAAAACCTTTCTTGTTAATTTGAATTTTAAAATAATCAGTTGATAAATTTAATTGAGAATATGCTGTATTAATGGTTATGTAACTAATGCAAAACAACAGAGCGATAATTCTTTTTGATTGGAACATGTCCCTATTTTATTTTAAAATTTTAAGAGTAAAATACATCTACTTTAATTCGATATCAGTTAGTTGGGCATAGGATTCTCTCCAATAAAACGAAACCAATTGAAATCGGCATATCCACCATTACCCTCGTTTCTTGTGCTGAAATTAAACAGAGCAAATCTGTTGGCCGTCCAGTCATAACCCAAGGCCATTTTTAATTGGTTACCCAGTGGAATAAATTTGTTCCCGTCAATGCTATATGAAAATGTAGCGATGAAAGATTTATCAGTTGCGTTGGCGCGGATCCATATTTTGTTTGGCATAAAGTGATCAATGCTATCTATAACTTTTCCATCGTTTACCATCACCAAACATTTCTTATCACCTTCCTTTTTTACAGCGATGTAAGCATACGGAGATTGAAAAATTCCAAAACCTGCTACGTTACCATCTTTCAATCCTGTAATATCTAATTCAACTGTTCCCTCTGATGCAGGCCCCTGAACTCTCTGTGTGAGCGTATTGCGAGCCGTTGTTAAGTCATTGGCGAATGATGCATGTAAACGAAGAGTACCCTTTCTTTCTTTTAGCGACCATTTTTTATTATCGGGATTATGATTCCATTGCCATTGTAATCCAAGAACCGGAATATTAAATTCATCGGAAGTCGCGGGAACAGTAACAGGAAAAGTTTTTCCAACATTTGGTTTTTTATTGACCACCACTCCTTTAGCATTTCCATCTTTGCCCAACATAGGCCAACCATCTTTCCACGTTACCGGTACAAGGTTTGGAACTCTTCCAATGGGACCTCTATCCTGCATAATTATAAACCACCAACTTCCATCTTTGAGTTGTACCATACCACCCTGATGCAATCCATTATTGGGATATGAAGATTCATCCTGCACAATTATTTTGCTTTCGTAAGGCCCATAAATATTTTTACTTCTAAAGCACATCTGCCATCCTTCGGTGCCTCCAGCCGGGCAAGTGATATAATAATAACTGTTGATCTTATACATGTGCGAGCCCTCCACACCATAATTAGCAGGCGGAGCAGTCGAGCCCGCTGGAACGGGAATCCTTTTATCCCAAATCAATTTATTGTCTCCTTTTACAGAAAGTGCATCACTTGAAAGTTCAGTCACATACAATTTTCCTTGCCCATGCACTACATAGCATTTACCATCATCATCGAAAAATAAGCCCGGATCATACAGGTACTCCGGGAAGATGGTACGGGTCCAGGGACCATCTATATCTTTGGCTGTGCACATAGAAAAATTACCTTTTTCCTTATCCCAATTCGGAGTACAAAAGCCAACATAAAACAAACCATTATGATGCCTGATGGTTGCTGCCCACGAACCTCTTAGGTACATGTTACCACCTTCAAAATTATAGCGTGGATCTTCTTCAAATTTATCCACGGCATAACCTGCCATTTCCCAGTTGATTAAATCTTTTGATTTTAAAATTGGACAGCCGGGTACATAATGCATACTTGTGGAAACAAAGTAAAATTCATCACCTACCCGAATCACATCAGGGTCGGGCCAATCGCCCCAAAGAAGTGGATTTTTATACGTTCCATTTCCATTATCTGCTTTCCAAACTTTTTGAGAAGTGGTAACTTGTGTTTTTATAAACTTCTTCTGCCTGACCTTGCCATTAGTTCGACTCTGTGCAACTGTAGTCATTCCATTAAACCCCAGTAACAATAAAGAGTAGGTCAATAACCGCAGCCAGTTTAAAGAATTCATCTATATCAATTTTTGAAACCTCTTCTTAGTGTTTTAAAGTATTTAATGGTAATTTTTATTGCGATTCAATTTACCTTATAGGTTGTTCGAACTAACAACTTTATAAATAGCTTTCACCCAAAATTCACTTAGCTTAATAGCACCCTTCTTATTTGGATGAAGAAAAAATATACCGGCTTGTCCTGATTCGGGCGTAAGTAAGGAAAAGCGCTCTTTGAAATAATCGAAAGCGGAGGTATCGCCCTTAAAGATGTGTCCTGCGTGTGATACTCCAAAAGAATTTACAACCGAATCAATTTCGGGAAAATAACTTTGAAGCCGGGCCAGACCCGCTGCCAGATACTCTGATCTATTATAAGTATTGGGACTATACCAAATAGGTCGATTAATGACAATTTTACATTCCGGATAGCGATGCAAAAGTTCTTCAATAATAGCACTTAAATTCACCCTATAATCGCTTTGAGAAACGGGAGCACCAGTTGGTCCTTTAATCGCGCTGTCGTTTGTTCCAAGCATAATGGAAAAAATAAGGAGTGCTGATTTATGGTTACTCAAAAGAGAATCAGCACCTCTGATAACCCTACTAAATGGAGATCCTGACGAGGGAAGAAAATCAAGAGTTGTACAGCCATTATATCCCTGATTGGAGAATTCAACATGCCCATTCCGAATTCTTTTACTTAAGAGTGAGCTGGTAATTACCGGAGGAGCTTCAGTTTCACGATGCTCAAGATTAGACCCATAGGTAATACTATTTCCGATATAGACAATGGCTATATCCTTTGCATCCAAGGCCTTTTGGGCACTCAACTGAGATGAAAAAAAACTCAATGAAATAGCAAATAATAAAGATAGAATAACCGGTTTTTTGAGGGCTTTGACCATTTTATAAATATTTTATTAAATGTACTTTATATTTTATTGGAAGTAGCTTAAATGAAAAAAGGTTCCAAACTAATGAAACCTTTACTCCTCTTGTCGTGGGCCCACCAGGACTTGAACCTGGGACCACCTGATTATGAGAATTAAAATTGCCCTTTTTACTCTTACCTATTCTTACCTAACTTGCCTGAAACACTTACCAGTAAAGGGTTTTGTTGAAAAAAAATTTCTAACTTTACTACACTTATTTCCATTTTACGTACAATTATTTGCAAATTGTTTGCAAATTATTCCGCACAATTCGGCTAATATTTGATTCCCATTTTCCACAATCTTAATTTTCATCCCATGATTACAGTAACGACTTCCCACGACTTGCGAAGAATGAAAAAAAACGGTTTGTATCCTGTGAAATTAAGAGTTACTTACAATCGCAGATCAAAATATTTTGAAACTGGCATTCAATTATCAAAAGAAAATTTTGACAAACTTTCGTCTAAACATTTAGGGAAAGACCTAGTCTTAATAAAGAAAGATCTTGTTGAAATGGAAGGCAAAGCCAGCATTATAATTAAGTCAGTAAAGCCATTTAATTTCCCGGTTTTTAGTGAAAAGTTTTCTCAAAAAAAACACTCAATAATTGTCAGACTTCGTTCAATTTATAATTTTTTTCGACAACAACCGACTTTGATATTAGTGCAAAGAGGTATCGGAAATAATTATCTTTTTAACACTTAGAATTAAAAGTTTTCGAAAAGTAATGCATTATTTATACTGGCAATATGCCTCAGTTCAAAAAGCAACATAACAGAAAAAATAAAAGTGGAGCAACAAAATAAAAATGTTGCCAAATCTTGTCAGATCTATAACCTTTCTTAACCCCTGTTCGTTCTCTCCTGTGGATGACATGTTTCACTTTTTTAATTGTTATAAATATGGATTACGTTGCTTACGTTTTCTCTTCTTTTTTTTAGAAGATTCAATGCGTCATTATTGTTGTTCGGATATTCGGGTTCTAACAATCCTTCCATAAGATTTGTCGTTGTTGCTGGATTTGAATTGTCTTTCTGAAAAGATTTATTAATCCCAGAATCTTTTTGGTTTTTGTCTGATAAATTGATTGGACTCAAATTTGGATTAGCACCGATTTCTTGCGAAGAATTAAACTGTCTTTCTAAGGATGTAGCACTATAACCTTTCCCCAAATCACTTCCATTAAAAACACACTTACTTTTAATATCTACGAAGGTGATTCCGTAAATCCTTCCTGCGGGATTCTGACGTAAAACGGTATGGATTTGTTTTTGTTCCAGGTCAGTCATGAATTGTCTCAGACTGTATGGATTTTTTGTTAAACAGTCATCCAATATTTTTTTTGTCTTTGGCTTTAGTGACTGTTTTAGATTTCCGTTTTCCAAAAACTTTATTTCCAGATTTTTTAAGATCGGTTTACACCACAATGAACTTGCTTTGATGGGTACTCCAACCTTATTTCCATTCTCATCCAGTATCCGGTAAACCAGTCCTCCTTTTTTATAAATACGTCCTTCTTCTTTTCCTCTTTCTGCAACAACATTGAACTGTTTTAATGCTGCATTAAACTCTGGTAAGGAAGCAAACTTGTATTGATTAAAAACGACAGAAACAATGTTTGAAATAGTTTGTTTAGTTTCATGTTTTCCGTAACTAGCTTTCTCAATTTCAACAGGTCTAATTTTTTGTGAAACAGTTTTCGTTTGCTGTTCGGCTTTTACAAGTCCATATATTTTTTCAATTTCTTTCCGTGCTTTTTCTGATTGATTTCTTCCAATGTTGTGCGTATTGATCCTGCTTCCATCTTCCTGAATAGTAGTGCTCACAATATGGATGTGTGGATGCCCCGCGTCCTGGTGTTTGTAAACCAAATACGGTTGTCCGGCAAAGCCGATTTTTGTCATGTAATCAGAAGCAATATTTACCAGGTTTATGTCACTCAATTTTTCGGCAGGACTAAAATTTAAGGACACGTGAAGTGTTTTTATTGTGGCTCTTTCATTCAATTCATTGAGCCGGTTAAAACCTTCTAATTTTTGATAGAAATTTAAGTCGGTCGCTTCATGCAAAAAATTTCCAGCAAGCAAACAAACGGCTTTTGCTTTCTGCACTTTTTTTTCATTATAATTGAGTGCCGCTTCTATTCTTTTTGGGAAGGTTATTTTTGTAACCATTGGTCATAAAGTTGATTTATTCGCAATTTTATTTCCTCCACTTTTTCCACAAGTTTTTTGTGCAATATTTCGTAATGGGAAATCCACTCTCTGAATTCAGGAATCTTATCAAGTATGTGAAGTTTGTGCACGGCTTGATTGAAATTATTTCCGATTCCATTTAAATCTTTTTTGAGTTCCAACATCTGCTTTAAAAAATCGTCAGCAGACTGGTTACGGTATTTTACGATTACCGGTTTTTGCATGGATACCTTACGGATGTATTCACTTAAACTTCTTTCCGTAGTTTGCAGCTGTTTCGTTTTTACCTGATTCAATTCGCGCTCATTCATGCGAACTTTGATAAAGATTTTCCGCACCTCATTTTCCTGCTTCTTCATAATCGTTATGTATTTTATTAATGTTCTAAAACAATGTCCCGAAACGACTCGGGAGTGGAAGGGCAAGATTTCAAACGTGGTAACGTTTGTACATCTTGCCGTGTGCAAGACTCAGCACACTATCGCCTTGTAACATCTTCCAATATTGATTCTACAGAAAAAAAAAGAGATTAAAATAGCCTTGTAAGATGTAACAGAATAACTCGCTTTTGAAATCAAAAACGGCGCTCCTTTTGAATAATCTTTCGTTTGCATCACTGATCGTTTTCACTTTAAGATTCCTGACTGATTAAAGGTAAATCCATTGGTTACTTTTTGCAATACATGGCAGCATTTCAGTCAGGGTAAAGAATGGCATATGCTACAATTTCAAATTATAGATATCAAAACGTGTAACCATTGCTATGTTTTTTTCGTATCTATTTTCTGTAAATTCAGACAGTGAATTATAATTTATTTCTAAAAAAAATCATCACATTTTAGAATAAAAAGCGAACCGGTTTATGCCGGAATTTCACGGCATTATCAGCAGCCTGAAAACGAATTTCGAAGTAGAATTTATAGAAAGAAATTTCTTGCGGACTCTTCGGGAATTTTTAATTTTTTCTGGATTATAATTACGGGTTTCGGGAGTTAGCTTTTCCAAAATTGATCAGCCAATTATTGAAATCTTTATGGTGTTTGTACAGATTGCTTTCGTCAGTGTATCGTTCACTTATTGACAAAGCATACTGACTAAATTTATTGCCGGTTTCATCCCTGTCTAAATACAATTTTATGGATGTATGTTGCTCGATTTCTTTTTGCCAAATTTGTCCGCATTATCTAATGGAATTAGTCTTTCTTTTAAGTATCTTAGTAAAGCAATGAACAAATCGATTCTTCTTTTACAATGTTAATTTTCGGTGCAAGTTTACATTGCCTGTTGGGATTATGAACCCATCTGAAAATTACACTTTGACTATTTGCTTTTTGCAAAAATTCTCCTAACCTACAATCATTGAAAAGCATCGCAAAATCTATGAGATTTTCTCTCCTTACTAAGCCGTCATCTTCCGATTGTTTAGCATCTTGATGGCTGTGTCCACATGCAATTTTCCATTCCCGTGAAACTTGATACTGTTTACATGAAAGGTCAAATTTGCCTTTGGTTCTCCCTGCTGATCCTTGTAAGCATTTACGCCAATTCTGCCAGAGAGCTCCACCAGATTGCCCTTCGTTACATGTTGCGCTATTTCCGGTTTTATCCAATAGGCGCATTGAAAATAATTGGTAATGATTACCTTTTCAAAATTGGCTTTGGGTTTAAAAGAATCATTCACAACGATGCTAAAATTGACTACTTTTCTTTCGTCTTTTGTTGTGGTAACAATCGCATCTTTTGTTACTCGTCCGATAATTTCCATGATTGTAATTTTTAAAGTTTAAAAAAAAAATTGCTGGTGAACAGGAAGAAAGCCTTTTTTTAATTTGACATTGAGACTACGACCGGTTCGTTAAAATCTTAGTAACCCGGCCTTGAAAAAGGATTAGGAAAAGCAAGGTTTTTGGAAAAAATATTTTTGACTGTGGAATAAAAAGCAAAGCGGTTTATGCCGCAAAAGCAAAAAGTGAAGCGTATATTTTTTCAAAACCGGTGGCAAGTCCCGATGGTAAGCGGGATGCAGACCTTGCTTTTAATAATCCTGTCAAGAAATTTGCGGAAGATGAGAATGAATTAGGAAAGACTAATACTCTTATATATTCTGAAACAAAGGATAATTTTCTTTAAACAAAGTTCTGTTGACTTCATCATTTTGAACTTTAATAAAATCTCGTTTGATGTAATCAAAGTATGCTGCTTTCCTTAAAGCTGAATACTTCAATGCTCTTTACAAACACTGCTTTCCGAAGTATGAAGGAGTGGGGTGTGGAGTATCCATTACGTTAAATGCATTTGAACTTTATTGATTTGCGCTCCAAACAATTATTAGGCTTAAATTATTTTTAAAAAAGTCCATAATAGGTAGTTACAGGCTTCCTGATGTGAATTTTCCAGTTAAACTTTCGGTATGATGGGCGTCTGGAAGCAGAGAGAGTGTGCCAGGGCGGTCGACAGAAAAAATTAAATAATTGACGAAACTATCCTCTTTTTTGTTACCAACATTTTACCAAAATACATACATACAAAATGGGAATAAAAATCCTGAATTTTTTACAATAAAACACTGAAAAAATTAGAGGAGAAGTTAATTTTGGCAATCATTCAGGAATAATAAAAACAATAAAATTAGTTGTCACTTTATTGCCAAGTGAGCATATTGAAATTTAATAAATAATACCCGTCAATTAAGGATCAACTTAACACTGTTTAACAAAAACAGCTAGAATTGACGATACTTTTTAAAATTGACTCAACACTTAAATGTAATCCAAATTATATTTATCAATAGTAATTTTCTGCACTTCTATTTTAAACACCAATTGATTAATTCCGGCTTTGCAAATAGCATTAGCGATCACCTGGCACTACTAACTATGAAATCTACCACACGGCCAGTATCTTCGGGATCTAAAGGATAATGTCTCACTCCTTGTTTCATAATGACCATCATATTTCCCCCAAATTTTTTGTATCGTTTTTCAACTATCTTGGTGTTTTCTGCTAATGCAGGATCCTCGCTACCACAAACATTAATGAGAGAAACACCGGATTTAGCCAATAGCTCCAAATGATCTATTGGTTGTGCTCTTGAAAAGGTGGTGTGCATAATAGGGTTCTCAGCATAAATACACGATACGTTACCCGGATTATTAATGGCCCATCCATAAACCTCCCCTGCAGCACCACCCGCTCCTTCAAGTACAGGTTTTTTAGAAAACCCATTATCAATAAAATACTGGTAAGTTGCATTCCAGTCCTTTAATTGCAGGCTATCATAACTAAACGAAACCGGCCCCGTAACAATATAAAATCCTTTTGCTAATAATGCCTGATCAATCTCCG
Organism: Ginsengibacter sp.; assembly: GCA_039918315.1. Classification (GTDB taxonomy): domain Bacteria; phylum Bacteroidota; class Bacteroidia; order Chitinophagales; family Chitinophagaceae; genus Ginsengibacter. The sequence continues at coordinate 17,839 of JBDSHT010000010.1, forward strand.
CATTTCTATCAACAAATCCTGCACGGTATACCCATGGTTTACCTGGTGCTTCTCCGTTTGGAGCAATGACTACCACTGCTCCCATTATCCCTTCAATATTGAACTCGTAGCGTTGATAACAATCTGTAAACATTGGTCCGCGGCAGGCAATATAACTCCCATCACTCGGAAAATAGCGATAGGAGTTTCTAATGTCATAATAATTGGTTCTAGTAAACTCTCTTCCCGCAAAAGCAGGAACAGCAGCAATAAATGATTTAGTATTATCTTCTATCCAGTCAGCAATAGGCTTAGGATCAGTCAGGCTATGCGGATGATGTCCATATCCGTCTTTAATCATCAGCGATATGCGACCACCTAAATGATGGTAAAGACTCTCAATAAATAAAGTCTGATCACCCAAAAAAGGATCAAGACTTCCACATATATGAAGCAGAGGCACATCATTCTTTGCAAGATTCCCTAATTTCATAAGTGTTTCACGATTCATTGCCGGATTGTCAACATAGAGACAAGAAACCTTATCGGGATGAGAAGTTGCCCACATATAAGCATACTCCCCTCCCCTGCTCATACCAACAAAAGAAGGCCGTTTTGATAATCCATGCTTCTCTGTAAGAAATTCATACCAGGCATCCCATTCCCTGCCAGGCTTGAGAGTACGATTGGCATTGGCGGATATATAGGCTATATAATAACCTCGCCTTAGCAGTTCAATTTCTGTCTGAGGCCTATGATCCCAATAACACCCTCTCCATGACCAGGGATTACCAGGAGCAACTTTTTTCGGAACAATTACAATACAACGTCGTTGGCCTTTGGCGGGTTCTCTGACACCAAATTTTTCTTCTGACGGTGGTTTATACGGAGTGATAGTCAATGTCGCTGAATCCATAATGAAATCATACCGATCAAACCCGTCATGCCACACTGTTTTGTCTCCTTCGAAAGGTAATGCTTGTAATTGCGCTGACACTTTAAGTGGTCCGGAAAGACCAAAAAATAGCCCTATTAACATCACCAGTATTGGTGGAGTTATTGGGCGTATTATAGAATAATCAGGAACTGTACACCTACTAAAATTTTTTTCATTATTCATACATAATTTATTTTGAATGTTATAATTTATTCAGCTCATCGGATGAAATTTTATATCATAAATAGATATGGTTCTAAACTCATTTTTTGATCGAAACTCTTTTGCATTCATAGAAAATTTTAAACCGAGTAATCAGCTAACAAAAACTCTCTTGCACTATATTCAAAATCTGGAAAGCCTAATTTGAAATGAATTTTCGCCTTGAAATCTTTTCTCAAAAAATGGTTCACGGTTTCATTGGCTCTTGTTCACTGATTTTCTTTTGCATAATACAAAATTTCAGTAGGTTAAAATTAACCCCCTATTTAACCTTTATTTTAAATGACCATGCATAACTACAAGAACTAGGTCTTGACTTTTGTTCAGGATAATAAATTGTTAGTCCATTGGAATCATTCCAGCTCCATTTAAGGTCACCAGGCACGCCCAACATTGTAATTTTCGAACCCTCAACAGGTTTTACTGATTTCAATTTAAATTCTTTACCCTGCCATTTTAAGAATATTGCATACACATGATCTGCTTTAGTAGTAAAATAGGCATCCTCTTCCTTCTGAACCTTCCAGTACCGAGTTTTGTAGATTGCTTCCCCGTTCACTTTAAGCCATTCTCCTAATTTCAGTAAGGGATATTGCTCATAATCAGCTATCGGGCCAGCAGCAGTGGGACCAACATTAATATCAAAATTACCGTTCTGACTTACCCCTTTAATCACTTTATCAATAAATTGTTTTGGTGATAAGCAGTCTTCCTGATTAGTATCGTGATTATAACCGAATGTTTTGGCTATGCCTTGCCAGTATGACCATTTATGCGATAACATTCCTTCGCTCCCTTTATTATAATCATATTCGACATTATATAAATCTCCATGTGTGCCTCTGAGATCCTTTCCAAACCTATCGTTTACAAAGACTTCCTGATTGCGTTTTGCAGCCTGATTATAATAATATGCCACCACTTGTTTCATTTTCCAAAACATCTCAGGATGCTCCCATTCACCATCGAAGTAGAAAAAATCCGGATGATACAAATCAATTAATTCTTTGATTTGCGGAATCATAAAATCATCTACATAGTTGTTTACTCTTTTCAATCCAGCATAAGGGACTTCCTTCTGCGTGTAATTGGGGTTAAACCATTCATATAGTGAGTAATACAAGCCCACCTTTAGATTTTCTTTTCTGCCGGCTTTGAAAAATTGTCCAAGTAAGTCTTTTTTCGGTCCCATTTTCATTGCATTCCTATCTGTATATTTGGATGGCCAAAGGCAAAAACCATCATGATGTTTAGATGTGATAAAAATATATTCAGCACCCATCTTTTTAGCAAATTTTGCCCAATCGAAAGGATTGAAGTTTTCTGCTTTCCACATAGGGATAAAATCGTCATAAGTAAAATTCTCCCCATAGTTCTCTTTATGATAATCCATTGTTGGATTTTCTTTTTGATTCATTGAAAAGCCATACCATTCGGCATAAGGAGAGCCATTTTCACGAGGCGCCCAGGCAGGAACGGAATATACACCCCAATGCATACTTAATCCAATTTTTGCGTCATCATACCATTTTGGCATTTTATGAGTATCAAGAGATTCCCAAGTAGGTTTGTATCGGTCTTGGGCTGTCGATTTTTTAAAAGCGAAAGTGCTACTTATTAAGCAAAGAATGAATAGTGTCTTTAATTGCATACTAATGGATTTAATATTTAGTTAATTGAGTAATATGAAAAATAATCGCTTTAAATTTTAAAGTGTTTTTAAAAAGAAATAGTTGTTGAAAAGTCTTCCACAATATATCTATGAAAAGAATTGGAAAAAGTCTGTCAATTTGAATTCATACATAACCCGTTTATAATTTTTTCTGTTCTGTTCTTTATAATTTCAGTTACTTACAAAACTTAAAAACTGAGTTACCTGCATACTTATTTCCAATCTGTTCATTTATTCTAAGCAATTGATTGTATTTAGATAATCTGGAGGACCCTGCGAGGGATCCTATCTTAATTTGCTGGCTGTTTAGACCAACAGCCAAATCAGCAAGAGTAGAATCTTCCGTCTCTCCCGATCTGGCTGAGATCACTGTTTGGAAGCCTGCTTTTTTCGCCAAGTTCATAGCCTCTACTGTTTCCGTCAGTGTCCCGATTTGATTCATTTTTACTAACACCGCATTACCTGAGTTAGTGTCAATGCCTTTCCTGATTCGCTCGGGGTTAGTTGTGAAAAGATCATCCCCAATTAACTGGATTTTATTTCCAAGTCTTAAGGTAAGTTGCTTCCATCCTTCCCAGTCATCTTCTGCTAATCCATCCTCAATAGATATTATAGGATACTTGTTCGTCCAATTTTCAAGCATCTCTATCATTTCTGAAGAATTAAGGGAAAGATTTTCAGAGTTTAAATTATAAATATTTTTTTCAGAGTTATAAAAATGTGAAGAGGCAACGTCCAATGCAATAGCCACATCTTTACCTCCCTTAAAGCCACATAAATCAAATACTTCACACAAAATTTCCAAAGCTTCATCGTTGGAAGAAAGAGTAGGACCGAAGCCTCCTTCGTCTGCTAATAGAAAAGCATTGTAGCCTTTCTTATTAAGCACCTCTTGTGTTTTCCAATAAATTGTCGAAATCATCTCCAATGCGGCCGGATAGGATGTTGCTGATAATGGTATAACTAAAAAATCCTGCAAGTCAATATTCTTCCCTGCATGGAGTCCGCCGCTGATAATATTGACCATTGGAACTGGAATAGATATCTCATTGGAATTAGATAAATATTTCTTAGCTAAATACTTATATAATGGCATACTAGCTTCCATGGCCGCAGCATGCGCCACAGCAAAAGAAGCGCCCAAAATCGCATTTGATCCGAGTCTGGATTTATTAGGGGTGCCGTCAAGCTCGACCAATAACCTATCTAAATGTTCCTGAGCTTCTACACTTTTACCGATCAGCATTTTTTTAATTTCGGTATTTATGTGATGCACTGCTTTGGTCACACCTTTGCCTCTATACCTTTTGTCTCCATCTCTAAGTTCCAGAGCTTCAAACTTTCCAGTGGATACTCCAGAGGGGACTATCATTCTTCCCACTCGCCCTGATTCCAAGACCACGTCCACTTCCACGGTAGGATTACCGCGTGAATCCAGAATTTCTCTTCCAATTACATCTTTAATTTTTGTCACATTAATAATAGATTTAAACAACAGGAAAAATACGATTCATAAGATCAAATGGGTGCATAGCAATTCGATTAATTTGTAAGAATTAAATACATTATTTGTAATGACCGGACATGAATAATTTTTATTTTTTAAAAATCAATCTGGAATGCGTTCCGAATATTTTGCAAAGTATCCGGAACCAAATTTTTATTCTCAATCCAATCGATTGCTACTTTTCTAATTACATTTTTCATGTCTTCCTCAACGATATAACTTACCCTTGATTTGCCATCAATTCTTGCCAGAAGCATTAATCCAAGATGCGGAATGAGATTATTTAATTCGTTTTTGTAAACTGCTAGAAATGCCTTCACTAGTTTTAGAATCTGTTCCGGTTTGTTTAAATACCAGCCTTTAAGCATCAGATGACCAAGGCAATAAGCAAGATCAAAAACCGGGTTTCCCCAATGAGCCACTTCAAAATCTATAAGTACAACACTGTTGTCTTTTTTCACAAGAATATTTTTAGGAGAGAAATCCCCATGGACCAAACAAGTATTTTGACAAGTCACTTCATCAATTAATTTTTGTATTGAGGAAGAAAGCTCAGGGTATTTTTGCATAAGGAAGCGATGAAAAGGATCAACACGAAGCTGAATAAAATATTTCTGATCCTGAAATTTTGCTTTTTCACAATCATCAATCCTGGCACTATTTACATGGATATTAAGTAAGAATTGAGCGACATTTTCTGCAACTGTAACGCTAAAAATTCCCTTCATTAAAATATCTTTCCATGTTTGTGCCTCTTTTACATATTCCATTATATAAATATGATCTATATAGTCAACATGCAAAATATTTGGTATGACATCTGTCGGGAGCACAACAGATAAAGCGTCCATCACTTCATGCTCCCTGTGAATACGTTCAACATCTGAAAACCAATCGTCTTCTACTTTGAGTTTGTCTAACGCCTGTTTTATAACCCACGTGTTGTTGTTGAGTACGCATAGCCACACACTGCTGGAAACTCCTCCACCCAGATTCTCCAAAACTGGTTTATCTATTTTTTTCACAAGTCCCCCTTCTATGAGATATTGTTTTACATTGTTTGTTGTGTTCAACTTCATTCTATATATAAGTTAAAAAGAATAAGCAGAATAGGCCAAATAATTATAGCATAACTAAGGTCGAACCGGATAGCTACATTCATAAATAAAATTTGCCCACCGGTCAGGATGTGCAATTTCAAAATGATGCCCATCTAATTCCTGTTTGCCTTTAGTCATCGGATACACAGTCGCGGGTCCCCCAAGTTTCATATACCGCTGTATCAACACAAATGTATTCTCATCCGGGGGTACAATTTTGTCCTGTAAACTGATGACATGAAGTATAGGTACTTTAAATGCTGCCAATCCTTCCAGATGATCTATAGGATTATCATCATAATCCATGGCCTGCTTTTCAGTGAAGCTAAAAACCTGTAACAATTGTTTCCAATTATTTGCATCACCTCTGCTTTTTCCTTTACCTCCGGGCCAGCTCTTGAAATCGCACACCGGCGCTTCTGCATAAATACAGCTCACTTTATCCGGATTTCTCTTAGCCCAGCTATATACATATAAGCCTCCACGGCTAACGCCTTCCAGAGCTACTTTGTGCGAAAATGAAAGTTTCTCAGTAAGATAATGATAAAATTTATCCCAAACAATCATTGCTTTGGGAGCGCCATATTCATCATTTGTGTTAATATAAGCTACATAAAATCCTTTATCCAGCAGCAGGCTGTCCATAGTAGTATGCCAATCGGGAAAATATGCCCGCCATAACCATGGATTACCTTCCAATGGTTTGTGAGGCTTAACATAGTAAGCAGGAATGCTATCGTACAAAAATTCCACTTTCTCAAAGCCATGCCAGGAAGTTGTTTTTTGAAGAATGATATGCTGAGCATTTAAACTATTGCTAGAGCTAAAAAAAAACAAAGTGATTACGGCGCCCCTTAAAAAATATTTTTTTGTCTTCATTTTCATTTTTTTTATTTCAAACTGAAAGAGTAGTAGTTTAAATTTATCGACAGTTTTTTTTAATCATAAAAAATTATTAATGGAATAAGCGAGCGACTATTTACACTGAATACCTTATTAAATTTTGCTTAATCTTGAGAATCATCGATTAATTTATATTTTTTACAAAACAAAAAAATTATTTTTCTGAGTCCTTAATGCACCAACAACAAAAATGCGGCTATCCAACCAACACTATAAAATATTTATTGATAGAACCAATCCACAGGCAATTTCCTAATTATAAGCGATATGCCACCTTTGTAGTTGAAGTAGGTAATGAGAGCATCATTCCCTATCCACGTAACTGCGGGATAAGCCCATGCATCATCAGATGCATCTTCAAGGTTATGGAAGCCAATCCATGTTTCGCCTTCATCTTTGGATATAGCGGAAGTGAGAGGACTGCGATTCTTTAAACCAAAAAAAGACTTCTTTGCATCTGGATTATGGTTACATATAGCCAGCAAGTCGCCCGTTTTAGGAATGCGACTTATTGATACAGGTGCGGCCGACCCTGTAAGTTGCGTCAATACGGGATCACTCCAAGTCTCACCACCATCTTCAGAGTTGCTTTTAAACTGTCCGCCCAGCTCTGTGCGCATAAGCATCATCACTTTACCGTCTTTAAGTTCAATACATGCATTTTCAAAACATTCACCACCGGCAGGCTTAATATGCTGACTATCACGCCAGGTTTCCCCATCATCATCTGAAATAACGCAATAGGCATATCCGCCTTCCCATGCTTCCAGTAGTATGCGGCCTGAACGAAGCCTTATAGATCTTCCGTTCGTTAGACCTGTATATTTGCCTGAAGGGCTCAACTGCTTAGGATTGACCCATGTCTTCCCTTCATCAGATGAGCTGCGCATCATTACCCGGCAGTCCGTTGATTCAGTGTTTTTCTGACAATAGAAAAGCGCAAGATCGCCATTAAGCAACCTCAAAAAATTGACCTCCATTACGTTACAACCTCCATCATTTTCAACAAGGGTATATTTTTCACCCCATGATCGGCCTCCGTCGGTTGATATTTTACCAGAGAGGCGCGCAGCTCCATTATCGGCGACGTTACCCGCATAGAAATCAGTCCATCCCAGCAATAATGAGCCATCTTTTAGCTGAACAATATCTGCTTCGCTGTTGCGGGGGTTTTGTGGACCTACAGGTGCAACAAAATATTCAAAAGTATCACTGTGGCTACCGTTTACGACATTTTTATCTTGTGAACTGGCTACTACTGGCAAGAATCCGAAGATCACTAACCCAACAACTAATATTTTCATCATGGCATATAATTGAAAAAAGTCTTAACTATCTTTTTATTGTAAGAAACTTATTTAAATTCTTTGTATTTCTATAACTTATATACCCAATCTAAACTTAGTTTTTTAATATCTGTTTGGGTTAGACGCCCTGTTAAAAGTAGTCCTGCACAATAACTCAATAACACATTTTTATCGGTAAAATGTATAGCAATATAGCAATATCCTCTGTCGGCGTTGTCCTCAAGAGTTTTTATATGTCTCCAGGTTTTGCCCTCATCTTTTGAGATTGCAATATTTAATGGTGTACGGTTTTCATTTACTGTATTATTCCAAACCAATAGCAAATCTCCGGTAGAAGGTATCCTTACAATCGAGGCAGGAGAAGTCGGAGAAGTAATATTACTTCTTTTGATCTCGCTCCACGTAACACCTTTATCTTTTGAACGTGATAAATATTGTGCGCCTGCGTTGGTTCGTATAAACATTAAAATATCTCCATTTTTCAATTCTACAACTCCTGGTTCCTGTGTTACAATACTTTTAGAATTAGGTACTTCATCGCTATATTTCCAGGTTCTGCCATCATCATCTGAGAAATAACTCCAAAGATGACCCATGGGCGAAAATTCCATTTGGCCAGGGTTCTTGTGCATAGCAACAGGTAACAGAAGACGGCCATTACGCAGTTGGATAACACGATTATTATTCAGCACAAAATATCCCTTCTTGTCAGTTATGCATGGTAGTGGATCGCTCCATGTTTTTGCTTCGTCATCCGATATCCGGATATAAGGAATACAGTCAGTTAATGAATTTTTCCTCGCGTAAAACAATGCTATTTCACCATTCTTTAATCGTAATAGAGAAACAGACATAACATTCATATCACCTTCCTGATCTACAATTTTCACATCCTCCTGTGTCCAGGTTTTTCCTTTATCTGAGGAATATCTTCCGGCCAGATAGGCATTACCATCATCACTACCCGATGTGCCTGTATAATGAGAATAGACAAAAAGAATGCGGCCATCTTTCAACGTAACGAAGTCTCCCTCACTGTTCCGTGGATTATCGGGTCCCGGAAGCAACTGAAGCACTGTATTTTCCGTTTCACTAGTTCGGGTACTTTGGCAAAAAATCATACTTACAGAACTACCAAGGAGTAACAGAGAAAGGGCGGATATTTTTAGAATGCCTTTTATCTGAAAAACATTTACCATAACTTTTTTTCTAACGTGGAATAATAGATACATAATCTTATTTTTTTTATGGAATTAATTTAATTCAAGTTCATTAAAAATATCAGAATCATAAAAAGCCAGTGCCGAAAACGCTTGATTTAATTGTTCCCGAGAACGTCCACCCACAAGAACAGAAGTGATATGTGGCTGGTGTAATGCCCACACAAGTGCTAAATGTGAGGTTGAATAACCCGTAAGTGCTGAAATCTTTTGAAGTTTTTCAAGCCGTTGAAGACTCTCTTCATTAAAATAAATATCCTGATGACCTTTAATTAATGAAAAACGGGTGCCGTCTTCCACACCATTTTTATATTTACCGGTAAGAAAGCCTGCCCCAAGCGGGCTATACGTCACAATTTCAATGCCGTGATCAACACAAATTTCCACAATCTCTTTACTAACATCACTTACCGCAAAATTATTATTGTTTTGCAAAGATTTAAAACACTCGAATCCGTTTTCAACTTGAACTGCAAGTACTTCATTTAATTGTTTAGCATTAAAATTACTCGCTCCAAGCGTTCTTATTTTTCCTGTTTTAATAAGGTCATTAAATATCTCTAATGTATTTGGAGTTGCAATGGAAGAATCCCATTTGTGTAGATATAGAATATCAATACAATCTATCTTTAATCGTTTTAAGCTTTGATTTACGGAATCTAAAACATGTTTGGGTTCGTAAGGGGGTTGAATTTTGGTAGCAATTCTAAGTCCCTGGGAAATTGGACGGCGATCTGATAGCCATGCACCTAAAATTGCTTCTGAAGCTCCAAGTCCGTACGATGACGAAGTATCAAAAAAAGCAATCCCTTGGTCTATTGCGAAATCCAATAATTGAAATGAAGTTGATTGATTGATTTCACGACCAAAAGTTACGCAACCTAGTCCAATCGCACTAAAGGATTTGTCTATTTGGGACATTAATACTTTTTCCATAATGGGTCTTGCGTATTTAATTTAAAAACTCATACAAATCAATTTAAGATTATGAATTGGGGAATTTCAAATAGCCATTTACCCATATCAATCTCCTATTCAGAAGTTGAATTTATTCTTGGTTTTACCAATGATAATAAAACTAGACCTACTACCATTATCAAAGAGGCAAACTGATATATGGTACCGAGGGGTATTTTCAAGTCCCGTAATACTCCTCCGGCATATAAGCTGGCACCTCCAATAATACAAGCTACAAAATTTAGCACGCCGTATGCCGTTGCCCGATAAAGAGGATCTACAACTAGACAAAGTGCGGGCATCATATTCGTGTCAATAAAAGATTTGAATAGGGCATACATCATGAACAATACAACAGCTAATGAAAGAATATTAGTTTGACTTGCGAAAAAGATACTTGGGGCAGCTATGGAAATGCCAATAACCTGAACAAGAATACGAGCTCTTGGATTTGTACGACTCCAGCGGTCGGCTAAATAGCCGCCTAAAAGTAATCCGACAAGTGCTGCTGGATAGAAATAACCAGTAGCATACAAGCCCGATATTCCTTCTGAAAGTTTAAATTTTTCTAAAAAATAAGTAGGTAGCCAGCCAACAACAAGCCAGGCAACAATTCCAAGTAGTCCCCAGGCAATAAATATCAGGATAAATGATCGTAATTTAAATAAAGATTTGATTGCTAAAAAGAAATCAAATTTTTCTTTAGGTTCATTCAAATCTGCTTTTGATAGTCTTTCTCGCACATCCCGAAGTGTAAAGGCAAGAATGATTGAAAAGATAATTCCTAATACTCCAAGAAGGATAAATATTGTACTCCAATGATGATTTTCCGCAACCCAGCCACCTACAAAGCCTAAACCTGATCCCAGCATAATACCTACCATTAGTATTCCTGTGGCCCTGGACCGGGTGGAACCTTGATGATAATCCATAATAAGAGCAAGGGCTGCCGGAATAAAGGCAGCCTCACTTAATCCCATCAATATCCGGGTAGCCAATAATTCTCCGAAAGTTGTTGAGTAAGCAGTCATCCAAGTAACAGCAGACCATAGAAATACGCTTCCTATAATTATTTTGCTTCGGTTAAATTTGTCTGCTAAGAAACCTGCGAAAGGACTGAGAATTCCATAAACCCACAAAAAAACCGAAGTCAAAAGCCCAAACTGGGCTTCACTCATAGGGATTTCATGCATAATTGATAGCCTCATGGTGGTAATCATAATTCGATCCAAATAATTTAAGGCCCCTCCCAACGATAGGAGTAGTACGACTGTCCAGGCTCCAGAGGGTAGCATTTTTTTTAGTGGTATCGAATTTATTTTCATTATAAATTTTGATTTTAAATTTTAAATGTTCATTTACCAATTTGTCCATCCACCATCCACCATAAGATTATGCCCTGTAATATAAGAGGATGCGTCAGATGCTAAAAAAATCACAGGTCCTATCATATCAGCATCTTCTGCAAATCTGCCCAAAGGAGTTAAGCGTTTATAATTTTCAACGAATTCTTCTTTACCTGCTGCATGTTCTATAGCCGGGCCATAACCACCTGGGCTAATACAATTCACCCGGATGTTGTATTTTCCATAATAATTAGCCATCCATTTAGTAAAGCCAACCATGCCCCATTTATCATAGGTATAATTTACAGAACTCGACATTCCTGTTTTACCATACACCGGAAAATTTGGCCCTACGACTCCCTGAATAGAGCTAACATTAATAATATTGCCAGATTCTTGTTTACGCATTATCTTAATAACAGATTTTGTGATTAACATAAGTCCTGTAATATTAATAATCTGCGCACTCTCTATGTCCGTTTTATTCAATAGCTCTAAATCATTCATACCTTCTCTTGAGACAGCATTATTTACCAAAATATCAATTGAACCATATTTTTTGTAAACATTCTTTACAAATCTCTCTATTGATTTTTCATTAGAAAGATCGAGTGACATTCCTTCAGCTTTTAATCCATTTTCCACTAAAGTCTCAGCATAGGCTTCACATTTTTTTTTATCTCTTGAAGCAATTATCACTATGGCACCTGCCTCTGCAAGAGCTTTGGAAATTGGTTTCCCAAAATAACCGGCTCCTCCTGTTACAATTGCTATTTTATTATCTATTCTAAATATATTCATTTAATATTTTTTTTATATTAATTCTAACACTTTGCAGATTGCCTGTCTAATTTTTAATCCTAGATCTGATAATTGATTCAATATTTTCTATTATTTCTAAAACTTCTTTATCCTGCCATTCCTTTTGAGTATTTCCCAAAGGGCCTATTGTAGAGCCAATTTCTATATTGTATTTCAATAACATTGCTTTTCTAAAAAATGTCCAGGCATTAGGCAAAACTAATTGAACCATTTTTTGAAATGAAAGCATAAACTCTTTACCTAGTGAATAATTTCCTTTCACAAATTCTGTCATTACTGTTCTACATTCAACTCCCCAAATATTATAAAATGTACCTATAGCGCCAACAGTACCACAAAGCGTAGCATGACAAAATAATTCATCAGAGCCACTAAACAATTTTAGTTGGTCACCAGCATAATTGTGAATACTGGTAATATTCAACAAATGGTTCGTGGTCAATTTCATTCCGGTTATATTCGGAATCGTCAGCAATTTATCAATGAAAGAATGCATGTCGCCCGGTATTGAATTATCTCCTAACTGGTAGGGAAAAAAAGGCAAACTGGTAGAGCCCGCAATATTTTTATAATGTTCTAAAGCATTGTCTGCATTTCCTGTAAAATAAATGGGTGGCACAGAAGAAATCCCATCTACGCCACATTTTTCTGCATGTTGTGCTAACCGGATAGATTCTTTTGTAGTAAGAGATCCTACATGAACAACGACAGGAATTCTTCCTGCTGATGTTTTACTTACTACTTCAGTTACCTTTTTCCTTTGATCTTCTGTAAAGAGTATTCCCTGACCTGTAGATCCCAGAATATACAAACCATCCATTTGCTGGGATATAAATAATTCAACTAATTTTTCAATTTCGTTATAAGCGGGTTCATCATTAGCAGCAACAGGCGTAAACATTGCCGGCCAAAGACCTTCAAATTTTTCCTTCATTGTTTTATTTATTTTTTATTTGAGATTTAATATATTGAAAGGTTTCATTTGCGCTATTAAAATACCTGTCATCTGATTTTTTGGTAATTCTTGTTGCTGACATTGGATCTTTGAACCCATGACCGGTGACCAAACAGACCACGTCGTCTTTTTTATTGATTTCACCATTTCTTAATGCCTTCAAAACACCGGCAAGCGCAACTGCCCCTGCGGGTTCACAATAAATCCCTTCTTTTTTTGCTAAATTTTCCTGACATTCATAAACAACCTCATCGGTTACTGTATAGCCAGTTCCGCCAGTGTGTCTGCATGCCTCTAACGCCTCATTAGCATCAATTAAATTTGGAATCTGTAACCCACTTATTTGAGTAAGACTTTTAACAATTGCCTCTGCATTAACTAACCCGTTTCTTAGCGGTCCCGAGATGGTATCGTTGCCTTCGGGTTGTACACAATGCACTTTTGGTATTTTAAAATGGGGATTAACTTCTTTCCATTTATGGAAACCTTTTGTCATTGCTAAAGTTAATCCGCCGCCTCCTGCAGGTGAAAACACATGTCCACTGAATGATGGAATTTCCTCAGCGATCTCATAAGCAATAGTCTGAACACCAGCCATTGCTAACGGGCAAAATTTATAAGCACTTATTTGAACAGGACTGCCAAACTCTTGAGCAAATACTTCCAACCCATTAATTATTTCAATAGAGACATTAGGGTCTATACCAAAATCTTTTATCATTAAAGTTTCGGCACCATACACCTGCATCTGTTGCACTTTTCCTATGGGAGCTCCATCTACAACACATATGTAACATTTTATTCCTACCGCTGCACAATATGCAGATAAGGCTGCACCAGTATTACCGCTGGAGGTGGCGATACAAAAATTAATATTTCTTTGCGCAAGATCAGAAATAGCAAACACTGCAAATCTATCCTTATAGGAACCGGATGGATTTACTATCTCAAGTTTGAAATATAAATTTTCCAGCCCCAGTAGTGCTCCCAATTGTCTGGATTTTACCAAAGGTGTGTTTCCTTCACCTAAAGTTAATTTAGAACCCTCATCAATCTGAGGTAATAGGTCACTATATTTCCATATTCCTTTCATTTTAAAATTCTTTTGGGAATTGAAGATTTTTTAATTTATAATCATTAAAGTTGTGAAAAAAGCCACCATCCACAAGTATTGAAGTACCCGTAATAAAAGAAGCATCATCAGAGGAAAGCCAATAACATACATTAGCTATTTCGCTTGGATTGCCAGATCTCTGAAGCGGTGTATTATCGTTCATGAGATTCCCTAGCTTTTCACTTATATTATTCCCTGCTTCGTCTTTATAATCGGAACTCAGATTTGTTTCAATATTACCAGGCTTAACCGCTATGACCCTTATGCGTTTTGGTCCATAAGTAACAGCTAATTCGTAAGTGAGGCTTTCGATCCCTCCTTTACAAGTAGTGTAAGCAGGCCCATAGCCACTGGCACTTTGCGACATTACACTGGAAATATTAATGATCACTCCTGCTATTCTATTCTCTTCCATAGATGAAGCAACATACTTTGCTAAAAATGCCGGTGCAGTTAAATTGATACGAAGCGCTTTTTCCCAATTCTCTAAAGAAATAGTACGCATTGTTTCTATGGTACGCCAAACTGCATTATTAACTAATACATCTACCCTGCCCCACTTTTGAATGGTTTGATCAACAATATCTTTTACATAATTAATGTCTTCTAAATCTCCATGACAGGCCAGACAATCGGCCTGGAATTCATTTTTTAAAATAGCAACCGATTTATTTAATCCATCGTAGTTGATATCTGCCAACGCAATACAAAAATTATTTTCTGCAAATTTTTTTGCAATAGAAAATCCAATTCCTCCTGCTGCTCCAGTGATGACGACTACTTTTTTATTTTTCATTAGCTCAATATTTATTTCAACAAAAGAATTTCATCATTTTTTTTATTAAATAATTACTTTTCCTGGTTTAACAATTGGTAATATGGACCCTAAAGCATCTCCCGTTTTTACATGAACAGCAACCCTAATTGATAGGACCATGCCATCCAGTTCTGCAAGAATGGGTGTAGAATTACCCGTAAAAGAATCCACAATTTTCCCAAATAGTTCTCCCTTTTTAACCTGTTCTCCAGGCATTTTCTCACATACGTATATCCCATCTGAAGGAGCAGGCATTTTGGCCTGAAAATAACCGCTTTCAGGTCTTGAATCCTCTACCCAAAATCGCTTTTCAGGAGCAAGTATTTCCGCCTCACCTTCAGCCATATTTAAGTATTTCAATACATTGATAAAACCCTCTTTATAGGTTTTTACTACCTCCTTTCTAATTCCTGAACCCCCTCCATATTCCAGATAGATAGCTGGTATGTTAGCATCACGGGCTACGGAAAGAGTTCTCCCGTTGGGCTGATGATCGGTTCCCCAAATTACAGGGGTGTTATAGGCTAAAGCCAATTCCCTTTGTTTTTGAAGTATCCCAGAAGAAGGATGTAACATAAATCCAGCCATAGGATAAATACTGTGACCAAGGCCTCCCGTATGCATATCTATCAAATAATCCGCCTCCCTGATGAGTTGACTTATTTCAAAGGCATTTATTTCGGAAGCAGATCCGTCAGGTCTTCCCGGGCATATACGCGCCAGATCCAAATTGTCTTCTCCATAGCGGCTACACCCGCGGTAAGCCGTCACGTTTACTATTGGAACAATAGTTACACTCCCGGATATTAATAGTTGAGGTAATTCATTTACCAATTCCAGAACCGTTAACATGGGTTCATATTCATCACCATGCACCCCCGCAATAAGTAATATATTTAACCCAGGGCTCGTCCCTTCAATGCGAAATCTTTTAATAGTATCAGTGTCTTCCTTCATAAGATTTACATTTTTTAGATGTCCCTTTTCTGGTCTTATTCGATCTATGTGGCATTCCATTCCATAAAATTCACTTCCTTGTTAAGCCCATTTTATTCATGGCTAATTGATTGAATAATATTAAAACAAATATTATTCAAAAAAATAACTTAATATGTAGTACATGTGTACAAAAGTATAATATTTTTCAGACTTCCAAACAATATAAAAAAGCTTAAATAAAAACCTAATTTCGACTAGTACGTGCAAAAATTTTTAAGTTATAAAAACAATCCCAACAGGTCATTCAAAGTGTTTCATTCCAGGCCTCTTCAGGCACTGATGTGTAAAAACTTAAGCTTTTGCTCCGGGATGTATAGTGGGATCATATTTCTCGGGAGTAAATAAGACCTTAACCCCACGCCTTTCTTAGGAACCGAAGCCAATTATTAAATAAAATATTATCAATATCAACTGTTGAATAACCTCGTGCAGCTAATAAGTTTTGTAATTCTTGTATGTCAGAAATTGTTTCCAAATCACAGGGAGATTCCTCTTTCCCAAAACCTCCATCAAGGTCAGTCCCTATGGCGATATGCAGACTATCACCTGCAAGTTGACATATATGATCATAATGGTCAATAATCTTCTCCATGTTTATCCCTTTCTTTTTTGGATCATCTACACCCCTGACAAAATTTTGGTCAAGCATCCAACTTACCAAAACACCACCTATTACAGAGTCCCGTTCCAATAGAATTTTTATATTTTCATCACTCAATTGCCGTTGATGATTAACCAATGATCGACAGTTACTGTGGCTCGCCCAAATTGGTCCTTTAAATAGTCTAGTAGCTTCGAGAAAACCTTCATCGGTTAAATGGGTAACATCAAGTATCATGTCAAGGTTATCCATTTCCTGAAGCAGCTCACGCCCTAAATGTGTTAAACCTCCTGAGGAACTTGTACCGGATGCATATACACCAGGTCCATAATGAGCTGGTCCGCACGCGCGAAGCCCATTTTTATAAGCTCTTTCCAAATATGAAATATTGATTAGCGAATCGGCACCTTCGAGGCTTAATATATAACCCACAGGCTTTTTATTATTCGCAATATCATTATCAAACCATAAACCAAGATGATTTTCAAGCTGTTCAAGATTGCATATCTGAGTCATTTCACCATATTCTTCCATCGTACGATACCATGCTAATTGAGCCTGGGTAATGCTCCATGCAATCTCCGGCGAACTCCAGTTGGAACCAAGCGAACCTTTAAATTCTTTACTAAAACGGGCAATTTGTGTAGCAACTACAAGTCCAATATTTCCATTCCTAAGTTCCGGTAGGGACACTGTACCTTTCCCACGGTCTGGTTTGTCAGTCATACCATTTTCTCTTTCCCGAATCTCACAAACAGGTCTCATTAGGTCACGATTCCATTCAATAGCATTCATGGCCAGATCAAGATGCCCGTCAAAAATAAAAGCAGGTTTTTTTTTCATTATTAATTGTACAACTATTTTTATATGATCGATTCCGATTTTTCATCGAGATAATATTTTTAAAAAAGTAACCAAGAAAGTCATAATAATAATGCACACAGAAATGAACGGCTAAAAAGCAAGTATTAAACTTGCTAAAAATAACCACACTGTTCCACGTTGCCATATTTTAAGGCCAGTTCAATTCGCTGCACGATTACTGCACTTGCTGCAGTTGAAAAGCTAAGATGGTTTTTACCTTGGGTTACATCATTTATTGGAACAATAAAAGCTGTGACTTTTTGAATATCCGTGATACCCCGCAGTTTATCGTATCGTTTTGGATATTCTGCATTTGTTTGAAGTAAGGCGTGGCCGTTGATTGAAACAGAAAACGAATCTGCCGTATTCGTGCGTATAAATAAAATAACTTCTTCTGGTTTATCGGTAGCTACATCATCCCCTATAAAAATGTCAGCTTCATTATTCTTACGAATATCTAGTGGTAAAGGACTATTCGGTGTTAAGTTGTAATGCGTGGCACCATCAGATAGCGCATACACTTTGTTTCTCCTCCTAAGTGTTTCCAGAGATCCTAGTTCATTCAGCAATTCGGGTGCAATTGTACGACACACGACAGTTCCTGCTTCAGGTATCAACTTCTGACCAGCCTCATTATAGGTTGTAAAAAAATAGTTGAATAAGTTTAAACCGGATGCTCCCTGCCGAAGTGCATGTGAAGCCATTCCCCGGAACATACCATGAGAATAAACCTCCCGCGGCATATATCCACCATCATCCATGGTCGCATAAACCGGAATATCTGAATCCAGATCTTTTTTAAAATCGGCAACAGGCATTGCAGGTTCACCCAACCAATGAATACCCATGGTTAAAAAATCAACCAGCCCCTGTTTTACCCATTCTTTCACGTCCAGTCCCTTTTCCCTGCAATTTGTAAGTGTAGCGGGTACGCGGGCTGTAAGTAAAATCTTTTTGTTATAGACCTTACCGATAGAGTCTGTGATTTGCTTTACAGATTGCATCAACTCTGTCATAAGATGAGCATTTCCTTGCGCCTCATTCTCTTTAAAGTACACTATAAAACGCATAAAGTCCAGCTCATAACCGTCTATCAACGCTCCATACTTTCCAAGTTGCTCCCGGATGACGTTGAGCTTATGTTCCCTTACCTCTTTATGTGCAAAGTCCAAAGCCCGGGAGGCGTTCCAACCGTTTAATGTAGTATCGTTGGTCCAATATTCCGGATGGGCCATCCAAAAGACACTGTATTCTATGGGACATTTTGTAGCCGTATCTGAAAAGTGCAGATCATTCATACGATAAGAAATAAAAGCTTCCAGTTTTTTTTCTTTTGCTCTTTTCAAGGTTGCTTCAATAATATCTGTACCAGACTCTTTCTCCAGCAACATTGCATTCTGGTAAAAACGATTCAGTGATTGGTAACCTTCAATATTGCTACCACAGTTAAGTGCTCCATTCTTATCATCACCGATAATATTGCCGAATTTTGAGCGATAATAAAAAAAATCGCTACCGGAACAAATCATGAAAGTAGTAACCTGTGAGCCTGCAATCATATCTACGTATTGATTAACATCCGCCAGGGTAAGCGGCCGTTTCCCAAACCAGTTATTAGCTAAAATTTCAGTGCCGTCGTTATTATATATTAACCGATGTTGGGGTTGAACGACGTTGGTATTTGATTTACAAGCGGCCAGTAATACAACCAGACAACTAATTATTATTCGAGTCATGTGCAAACACTTTTATAATGAATTAAAAAAATTATCCTGTTATTTCTAATAGCTTTTCTCTAATCATGGCTTCTCCTATTTTGATGTACATGTTTTGTTATTGAAAATTAAGTTCAATGATTTTTGCAAAACCGGGCCCTGGTTCATTACTGCCACCAGTCACAAATAATGTTTTTTCATTTAAAAAAATAACATTGCTGCTACAGCGCATTTCAATTTCTACACTACCAATCCATTTACCATTTGCAGCAAGCAATTGAACTACGCCCATTCCATAGTGAGCCACAGCCATTATACCATTTTTATGCAAAGCAATACCATCGGGTAGGTTATCGATTTCCTGGCCTGATGCATTATTAGGCAAATTGGCAAACACCGTGTGCCTAAGACCTTCCTGAACGTGAGATATATCAAATTGAATTATTCTATTCTGATAACTTTCTGCAACAAACAGTGTTTTTTCATCGTGGCTTAAAACAAGGCCGTTCGGATAATCAAGGTTTTCACTAAGCACAACTTCATTGCCAGCTTTTCCTTTATAACACAACATGCCAGTATGCCTTACGGAATCTGTAAAAAAAATATTGCCTGCTTTATCTGCAATCAAATCGTTCAAGGCTGTTAATTTTTTCCCGGCGCAAGTATTTTCAATTTCATTTTGTATAAATGAACCCGCAGCGTCAAACCTTGCAATACATTTGCTTTTTGCTTCGCAAACGATGTGTTCATCATTTAAAAAAATAAATTGCCCATTCGGGCAGTCTGCCCGTGTCCATTCACTCACCGTTCCATCTTTTGAAATTTGAAGGATGCTGCCACCCAACAAAGTTGTACAGTACAACTTTCCTTCACTATCAATAGCAGGACCTTCCATATAATAATTGCCGGAAGCAATAGTTGTAATATTTTCAGTTACTACTCTCATTAGCTAATTTCTTCAAAAGGAAACATTGGCTTTCTCCTACTTTTATACTCGAACTGCCGCATATCAGCCTGCGTTACTCCCTTTGTATTGGCTTGTATAATAGTTTTACAAACATTCTGATAAGCAGCTATTGGCGCTATAACACCCTTTGCCACCAATACATCAAACTCTTCGGGTACAATGCCTAAATGAATTAACTGTTGCAAACTAAACGGTGGCACTTTTACAGATTGCAGCATAATAATGCTGCCATTTTTCGTTTTCAAAATAGCTGTGCGACCCATATCATAATTTGCCTGGCCACCGTGCATGGGAATTGTTTCCTGAAAAGCACCATCGCAAACTTTTATCAATATTGTTTTCAAAACAGTTATATCATTATTCATATCCTGAAAAACAAACTTGTAATCCTCCCCCGGTTTTAATCGCTCTAATTCGTTCACTGCTTTGGGATGATATAAACATACAAAATATTTCAGCGAAGCATCTGCTTCCAATACTTCCATTATTTCGGTTGTGTTGCCGGGAGCGCCGCCACCTACGTTGTCTCCCATATCCAATATCAAAACTGGTTTTGCTGATGATGCAGCTTCCGCTATACAAGTTGCGGCACTTTTCTTTTGGCCAAAAAATAATTTTTTACGTTCTAAAATAAATTGCCCCAGTTCATTGGCTATACCATCTGCCAATGATTTGTCGTTATCAGTAACAACAATGATACTTGTACCCATCTCTTCTACATCAGCATAAGGAAAACCCAATAGCAAACTCACTGATAACACATTTTTTCCACTGCGCAATTTTTCTATAAAATCATATACTTCTTTAAGTGGTAACACAGATGTACATTGCTGTTCAATACTTATGGCCAGCGGCAATTGCACAAATGATTGCACCGGCTTTACCTTGCCTTTTAATGCAGAGGCCATTAGTGCAGCCGCTTCTTTACCTCTTTCCCGTTGGTCAATATGCGGATTGTTCCGGTAACTTATCATTGCATTGGTGGCTTCAATCATTTTATGGCTCACATTGGCATGTAAATCTAACGTGGTAACGATAGGCATATTACTGCCCACTACCTTTCTGACTTCGCTTAACCAATGCCCATCCATATCTTTTTTATGTTCACTCACACCTGCACCATGGGGTACCAATAAACATCCATCAAATGGTAATGATTTTTCAAGATGCTGTAGGAGTCGCTGTAAAAGATATTGATATGTTTCGCTTTCAATAATTCCACCTGGTACAGCATTGGCAAAAAAAACGGGAACGGCTTCAATGCCTTGTTCTTCCAGTGCCTGCAGCATACCTCCAATTTCATGAAAAGCATTTTTGAATTCTTTTATAATGTCATTCCCAAAGCGCAAATGCCCTTTTTCAAAATTTACCAGTGTGGTTGGCTGATTTGAAAAAGTATTTGATTCATGTGCAATTCCCGCTATGCAAACTCTTTTCTTTGTCATTAGCTTTTTATGTATGCTGTTACATCCACTTCAAATTTTAATAGAGAGCCGAGGCAACCCACGATGGTGGTCCTTGCTGGAAAGGGTGCTGAAAAATATTCACGATAAATTTTGTTGAACTCCTCAATGTCCTCTTGCCGGGCTATATAATTTCTCACCTGCACCACCTCTCTTAATGTTAATCCTGCTCCAGCTAATACAGCTTTTACATTTTCAAATGAACGTCTGCATTCACCGGCAAAGCTATCCGTTACAATTTTTCCTTCTGCATCTACAGAGGCCTGACCGGATACAAAAACAAAATCGCCACATTGCACAGCAGGCGAAAAAGGAAGATGTGATTGGGGGACATTAATCCCGGTTATTACTTTCATATTGTAATTTTTTTTGATAAATTTGCTATTTATTGCAGCTTCTTCTTTAAGAACTGCATCATTTCATTTGTGTTCATGTGTTTGTAAGGTATTCTATAGTTGATATCATAAAACAACAACGCGTAATTTTCTTTGGCAAACCTTTCTGCAAAGGCTTTGTCAATACCACCTGCTGCTCCTGTTATGATAACTGTTTATTTATTGCTCACTTTATTATCTTCATTCCTTGTTCGTAGATAGGAACGATATGTCCTAATGTATCGCCCTTATTTACTTTCACCAGAATCCTCAATAAAATAACCAAACCATCAATGCCTGCATACACTGCTGTGCTTTCGCCACTTTGCGGATTGAGAATTTTTCCAAAGGATTGCCCTTTATTTACTATATCCCCAATTTTTACATCGCTTACAAATACACCCGCTATTGGTGAAGGCATTTTTGTTTGCAGGTGACCACTATCGGGTGTAGCATCTTCCAGCCAATACGTTCCACTTCCTTTTTCTAAACTACAAACACCTGCTGTCATTTTTAAATACCGGAGCATATTGATGCAGCCGTTTTTATATTTTTCTATCACTTCTTTTCGTATGGCCGTACCGCCTCCGTATTCTAAATAAATACCAGGAACATGTGCATCTCTTGCTACTGAAAGTGTACGCCCCTGCATGGTTGCATCTGTTCCCCAAATGAATGGCATATTAAAACATGCGGCCATTTGCTTTTGTTTCTCTAAAGTTTTTTCATCTTTCACTAATGCATATCCTGCCAGCGGAATAATGTCAAATGCCAACCCACCAGTATGCATATCCACAAAATAATCGGCTGTACCAATGAGACGGGAAACTGCATCAGCCGCAATTTCAGTAGGAGTGCCATTTGCTTTTCCCGGACAGGTCCTTGCTAAATCTAAATCATCTGTACCGAGACGGCTATTGTTTTCATAAGAACTTTTGTTAACTATTGGGACAATGGTTACTTTTCCAATACTCAATTTATTGTGTAATGAATGGTATAATTCCCATGCTGCCATCATGGGCTCGTATTCATCGCCATGCACACCAGCTACAATCAATACATGCGGCCCTGGGTTGAGTGAATCAATAATAAGTAGTTTAATGCTTTCCTTCATATTCGGGACCGCCGCAAGTGGCATCTTTAGCATTGAAAATATTTAATGTTCTGAAAAATTCACGGGCTATTTCCAAATGTCCGGCACCATTAGGGTGCAGGTTATCATTCATCAGTCGCTTAAAAACATCTGCTCTTGAAGTTTCTTTTACTAAGGTATTCCAGTATTTGTAATTGTCAACCAACACTATGTCTTGTTCTTTTGCATACTGCTGCATTTTTTCAACGTAAATGGGTAGGGTTGCTCTGTCAGGAGAATCTTCTGTTATGATGATATTGGGTGTTTGTAAAATAGGAATTGCTTTAAGCTTTCTTATTTTATGAATTATTTCCTCAAGGTTTTTATAATATTTTTCCAGCGATATCTCTTTTTTTACACTCGCATCATTGGTGCCAATCATCAACGACACTACTTGTGGCTTAAATTGTGCCACCCGCCAGTCAAACTCGTTTAAAATATTTTGGGTAGTGTTGCTGCTGATCGCAGTATTGATAATAATATCTTCATAGCGACCTAATTCAAAACGAATTCTTTCTGCAATTACTTCAGGGTAAGAGCGGATGTTGTGTGTGTGCTTAGCACCCTGAGTAATGCTATCACCATTGAAAATCCATTTTGCTGGCTGTTTACTTTGTAAGAGTTGTTGGATTTTTTCGAAATCGGAAACGTTCTCATTAACAAAAAAATTCGGACTTTTTCCAATAGCCATAAGGCTTTGGAGACCTGCTGCCTGCAAGACCCCTAGTAAGATCCCTTTTTTAATAAGGGATCGTCTTGATATTTCATTTGCCATTTTCTTCTTTTGAAATATATCTAATCATCGTTTCTATTTCATCTGCTAATAACGCTGCAATTAATTCGTGGCCTTTATCATTCGGATGCACACCATCCAACAACAAACTATCAAAACTTTGTTTGTTTTCCTTTTCAAACTTTCTAAACAAACCATCAATATCACAAAATCCTGTTTGATGTGTTTTAGCCAATTTCCTTATGGTTTTTTTATATTGATTTAGCCTTTCATTTTGAAATTCAGGATATTTATCTCCCAAAGGATTAGGTACTACCAGTAACACTGCAATGTTACGTTTCTGTAGTGCTTCTGTCATTAACGTCATATTTGAAACAAATTGCTTTAGAGGAATTCTCGATAAACCATTTTTGACTTTAGCGTCTATATAAGCATCATTTATACCAAAATTAATAATAACAAGATCCGGCATTTTATTAAGTACTTCAGTTTCAAAACGGTCTAATGCATGTGGAATTTTAAATACATCGTTTTCAAACCTATGCCCCGAGTGGCTGCCAGGAATACCAGCATTTATAACAAAAGCCGGAATGTCTTTTTGCTTCAATAATGCAGGTAGCCGCTGTGCAAAGACCTGGCTGATTGTGCTTCTTTCGGCTGTGGTGGAATTGCCAAAAGCCACAATTTTTAGCTTCATTGTGTCTGATAGTACATGCGAAGCAAACGAGTGAAAGTGTATATTTTTTCCTGGGGAGCATGAATTAAAAACAAAAATAACCGCTGCAAATATTATGGTAAACCTATAACGCTTTTTTATCATCATTTATTTACGATTATATCCTTTTCATTTAACTCTATTCGTAATTTGCTTTGCATAGTAGTTATCCAAAGCACTCCCGGCTTTACTTCAAAAACATAGGGGTATGCAATCCAGTCGCGGAAAAGATTCATTCCAATTTCTCTTGTAGATTTTGCAATTACAACAGGCTTGCTCCAGGTTATGCCATCGTCTTCGGATATAGCTGCAGATAGTTCTTCCCGATAGTTGCTGCTGGCTACATCCGACCATTGATTATCGCCACCCGTTAATTTGAAACTAGTTTCTCCTTCCGGAAAGGGCCGATTCCAAACTAAAATCAGACGCCCGCTTTTAAGGCGTTTCAGCATACCGGGCGCTGAACTGGCCTCTATATTCGTAGCTTTAATATCCGTCCATGTCAGTCCCTCATCTGTTGACGTGGCTTGCCAAAACTTCCCCCAATTGGTACGCATCAGCATCCAGATATTTCCGTTATTCAATTGCTGAATAGTAGCTTCTGTTACACCGGAGTGATCACCAATCCCCCCTTTATCAATAATATTGCTTTGCATCCAGGTGATTCCTTCATCTTTTGAACTGTAGGTAAGTACCGTGTGATGCGCAGGATTGTGCGCCAACCGCATGGAAGATAAAATAACAGTTCCTTTTTTCGTGACAATCATATCCCTGTTAGCACCAGTCCAATCATCATGATGTTTGCGCAGGTCTTTCCAGGTTTTCCCGCCATCTGTACTGCGTATAGTATAAGTAGGCAGTTTGGCACCTGGCGCATCCGAAATCTTTTTATCCCAATTCATTACTTTTTCTTTCATGTTAATTACTGAAATAATAATGGTACCAGATTGGGTAACTGCAATGGCCTTTTCATTTGCCATAAAAAATTTCGATGTATCCGCAAAAACCTGATAGTTTTCCCATGTGTTTCCACCGTCCTTGCTGATAGAGGCATTCAAAGTATCCACTGTTAATATACTCCCATCCTTCAGATAGACGAATGGCCCCATTTTATTGTTATGTAACCATTTGGCCTGTGGTGCTATCAAAATATTAGAATCACTTACAGAACTTGCCATGCTATGCAAGGTCTTTACCTTTGTTGATTTACATGCAAATACAAACATGCATGATAAAAAATACAAGAGAAAATAATTTCCTTTAATGATATACATAAACTTATTAATCTAATTATGTTATGGCTTATAACCCGGATTTTGCTTAATTTTTGTTTCAAGGCTCAAAGTTTCATTAGAAAATGGGAACAGATATAGATATTCCTTGTTTGCCAGCGTTGCCCTTGATTGTAAAGACGGCACTAAATCAAAAGCCTTGTTAAAACGTACTAAGTCCCACCAGCGTTTATTTTCAAAAATCAATTCAAACAATCGCTCTTTTAAAATAGCATCATCATTTTGAGCTTGTGAACCGTTTACAAAAGTATGTGCAGGAAAATTAGCTGCATAGGCTCTTTGTCGAACCCTGTTTAACTCAGAGGTTGGATCTTGAGCCAAAGCATTTTTAGCTTCAGCCTTCATCAGTAATACATCTGCAAATCTGTAAATAATGACATCATCATAAAATAATCTGGCACCATTCTCTACAATTCCTTTAAACTTATATTGTACCGAGGTAAATAACACTGGTGGATTAGGTGGGGTAATTCTATAGATATCAATGAAAGTAGCATTTTTTCTGGTATCATCAGTAGTAAACTGCGATCTTGCCGTTTCGGAAATGCTCAAAAAACCGTTTCCCCCCAAAACACCCAGAGCCGCCCGCGATGCATCATCTGCATTTGGGGGCATAAATGCTGATGCTATATAAAGCTCCTGAAAAATATTCTGTTGCGATTCCGGATTTTGAAAGCGTACGGCCATTAATATTTCCTTATTGCCTTTATTAGCTGGCGAAAATACATCCCCGAAGTTTGTCAAAAGAGTGACATCTGCTGTTTCAATCTGAGTAAGCGCATCCAATGCAATTGTAAAGTCGGGATTACCGCCTTTTAATCTTTTGCCTGTCCATAAATACACGTCGCCTTTTAATGCCAGCATAGACGGTTTAGACCAAGTAGCCCTCCCAATGGAACCTGCGGTAAATTTCATATCCGAGAAAAGCTTCTCGGCCTGAGCCAAGTCTGCTTTTATAAAAGCAAAAATTTGGGCTGCAGGAGTTCTTTCCTTCTGAAGATCTCCGAGTGCTTCCCCACTTATAGGGTCAGTTATTAAGGGAAGGTCTCCCCAGGTTCTCACCATCATGTAATAAACAAACGCTCTCATTGTATAAGCCTGCGCCAATAGGTTATTTTTTGCCGCATCAGAAGCGAAGCTGATACCCGGGGCATTTTTCAATACCAGGTTGGCGTCGTGCACAACCCGGTACAAATTTATCCAGTCGCCTTGTGGATTAAAACCAGTTGGTCCAACATTTACTGCATCCAGATCATTTAGTATATACTGGTTATATGATTGCGTTCCGTTGACTCCAGGGCCAACTGTTTCACCTCTTAGTTCACCCCAAAAGCAGAAGCCACGCACTGCGGGCGCCCTTAAATCATTGTACATACCAAACAAGCCACCTTTTGCATCAGCTTCAGTTTTCCAGAATGAACTATTAGATATTTGGCTTACTGGGTTAAGGTTAAGATCTTTTGTACATCCACTAAAAAAGATGAATACGATGCTTAATGAGATTATATATTTATTAATATGTTTCATACTGCTTTTTTTTTGATTTTAGAGTGAAATATTTAATCCAAAAATAACCTCACGAGGCAAAGGATATCTGCCCCGGTCGTTACCTCCATCTTCGGGGTTTAATCCGCTATATTTAGTAAAATAATGAAGGTTGCTTCCGGTAACATATACCCTGGCTCTTTCTATTTTAATCCTATTCAATAAATTCTCTGGCAGCGGATAGGATAAGGTAACTTCTCTTAAAGCAAGAAAATCCCCTTTTTCATAGTCCACCGAATTTCCCCGGAAATAATTGTTTTGAATATTCTGGTCGGCAAAATAATAACGTGCTACATCGGTAACATCACCTGGTTTCTGCCAGGACCTTAATACCTTTTTAAGAAGTCCGTTGCCCCCGGTAAACTGAGAGGTCATTTGCGCTCCTGCGTAATTGTAAATAGTATGGCCCAAAGTATAATCCATTCTTACATAGAGAGATAATTTTTTGTAAGACAATGAAGTGGAGAATCCTCCTGTCGTTGTAGGAATGCTGTTGCCCAAATACACCTGGTCTCTTGTATCAATAATACCATTGCCATCTACATCCAACCAGTTTACGTCACCACCATATTTTTTTCGTCCATTAGCAGGCACTGCATTGTCCGTTGGTACCAACATATCCAAAGGACCCGCGGCGGCTTCTGCGTCCGTTTTATAAATGCCAATTTGTTGATAGCCAAACATGTCGCCAATCCTGCCGCCTTCCTGCAATCCCCCTTTCCATTCGTAACTCTTGGTGTCTTTATCATATATTAATACTCCACCAACACGGTTATTAGGGGTGCCAGTGTAGGGAAGTTTGAGGATTTTATTATTGACCTTCGAGAAATTGAAGGATATATTCCACACAACCTGAGATTCCTTGGGCAACATAGAAGCTCTTAGTTCCAGTTCAATACCACTATTCTGCAGAGTGGCGAGATTAGTGGTAATACCCGTAAAACCTGAAGAGGGAGGGAGTGGCAAATTAGCAAGCAGATCGTTGGTAGTACGATCAAAATAATCAAATATGATTCCGATACGATTGTCAAAAAGTTCGATATCGGTACCAAGGTCGATGGTTGCCGACCGTTCCCAATGTAGATTCTGATTCTCCAACACCGCGTTTGTTAATCCACCATTACCTCCGTATGAAACAGGACTATATTGTCCCTGTGCCTGGTAAAAACTCAGATTCGAAATATTACCATTTACACCATAGCTCGCTCTTAGTTTCAAACGAAGCGTTTTTTCTCCGATGTTATCCCAGAATTTTTCCTTATGCACATTCCATCCTGCGGAAACACCCGGAAAAAATCCCCACTTATTATTCAAACCCA
Source organism: Ginsengibacter sp. (assembly GCA_039918315.1). Lineage (GTDB taxonomy): Bacteria > Bacteroidota > Bacteroidia > Chitinophagales > Chitinophagaceae > Ginsengibacter. Next base: position 46,416 of record JBDSHT010000010.1, read on the forward strand.
GGTTTGATGCACCATCATAACGGGCATTTAAAGACAAAAGATATTTCTCCTTGTAGTCATAATTAAGACGACCAAAATAGCCTAGTATATTTTGAAAATCTTCTCTTCCGCTAGCTAAAAAATTGAGTGTAGAGGCATTTAAAGTAGGGATTAGATCCGTTGGTGCTCCTGTACCGCTACCCGTTAAACTGGTAGTATTTACACCAAAATAGGAAAACCCTGCTGTGGCTTTAAAATTATGATCATCATTTATGGACTTTACATAATTAAATACGGCATCAGCTTGCTTTTGAATATACTTGTTGGATATTCCTGAAGCATTCCTTGTACTATTAAAACTTGTTGGGCCATTATAGTATCCCTGTTGAAAGAACCGATTATTAAATGTATTGAGAATCATTGAAACCTGCGGATCGAAACTTAAACCAGGTAAAATCCCCCATTTGGCTCCCATACTCATTAACATATTATCGTAAACATTTTTTGACTTCTGTGTACTCAATTGATATAAGGGATTGCCAATTCCGAAACTCTGGCCATAAGCAAGCGATCCATCTTCAAAATAAGCTTTAGCCGTAGAGGGCATAGTACCCGACCTTGCAATTACCAGCTCATTGGACCCAAAGGATGCATTATTAGCAAAATTCTCATATACCTGATGGTTTTCAGAATTGGAATAAAAGAGCTTGCCAAATACCTTTAAGTTATCTTTTATTTTATAAAATCCACCCAAATCAAAATTGAACCTTTTGTATTCTGTGGTGATGACGACACCAGAATTGGTATGGTAACCAACGCTTGCATTAAAGCCACCCTTTTCATTAGCTCCGCTAAACGCTAATACGTGATTGTAAGAGGTAGCTTTTCTAAAGAGAATATTCTGAAAATCTGTGTCTTTATAGATGATCGTTTTGGAGGGATCAAGTGGGTCGGGAATACTTTGCCAGCCTTCATCTAATTTATATTTGTTATCGGGCGTTAAATACTGAGTGGTAAATGGGGTATTTTTTGTCAGATCATTTCCAGTGCCAAAACTATTTGGCAGATTTATTTGCGTGGCATATCCCAACACTTTTTGTGCAGCCCTAACAGTACCAATCCGGCTGATTCTTATATAGTCACCTCCTGAAAGCAAATCATATTTTTTACCAACTTCAGAAAGTCCGACATCGAATGAATAATTGATTCCGGACCGGCCTGCTTTTGCCGATTTTGTTGTTACTATTACCACACCGTTAGACGCTCTTGCGCCGTAAATGGCAGTAGAAGCCGCATCCTTCAATACCTGCATAGATTCTATGTCAGATGGATTAAAATCATTTAGGCTTGGCACTATAACGCCGTCTACCACATAAAGTGCACCTGAAGGGTTTGAACTCGGGGTTCCGCTTGGGTTAATTAAAGATGTCCCTCCTCGTATGACCACCCTTGGGGCTGCCCCTGGTTGACCCGTTGTAGTTTGCACTCTTACTCCGGATAATGTTCCCTGCATTGCCGAGGTGGCATTGGAAAAAGGAATATTTTCCAATACTTTAGTGTCGAGCTTAGATGCTGCACCGGTAAATTCTCTTCGGCTTTGCGTGCCATAGCCAACCACTACTACTTCGGCTTGAGTAGAAACATTAAAGTCCAATACAATTTGCATTTCATTTGTATTAGTAACAGTAAGCTCCTTTGTCTTGTAACCCACAGACGTAATCTCTAACTTAACAGGAAGCGTCGGAACTGATAAGGAAAAATATCCTTTCTCATTACTAAGAACAATTTTGTTAGTTGATTTGCTGGTAATTGTTGCTCCTTGGATTGGAGTCCCTTCGTTGTTTTTTAAGTAACCGTTTACAGTTTGGGCCGAAACAATTACAGGAAACAGAAACAACATTATTACTGAGAGTATTTCTTTTTTTGTCATAAAGCAGTTTTTTAATTATGTTTACATGTATTACATAGGCAATACTATGGCATTTTTTTTAAACACCAATTTTTTTTAACAATTTTTTTTAACAATTTTTTCTTTTAAAAACATTTAGTATTACATAAAAAAAAGACGCCCGATTAAAGATGATTAAACAACTTTCAAGAATAAAGCCGATTGAAACCTTATCCCAGGTTGATAGAATAGAAAAAGCACTGGAGGAATATTTAAAAAATGAAAAACTCTCTCCAGGCGACCCGCTGCCTAAGGAAATGGAGTTGGCCAAGGCTATGGGAGTAAGCAGAACTGCCCTTCGGGAAGCGATTTCGAGATTCAAAAATTTGGGCATCATCGAATCAAGAAAAAACAGAGGAATGATCGTTGTGCAACCTGACCTACTTAACAATATGGAACGCATTTTCGACTCTCAACTCCTTAACAGCACCACTATGAAAGAGATTTTTGAGCTTCGCTTAGTTATTGAGTTGGGGCTTCCAGATTTTGTTTTCCTGAATAAAACTGAAGCTGGTATATTGAAACTAGAAGAAATTGTAGAGCGGGAAGAAAATAGTAGCGATAAGATTATTAAACTGAAATGTGATATTGAATTTCACTCTACTTTGTATAGTTTATCAGGCAATGAAACTATCATCCGCTTTCAAAAAATACTTCTACCCGTTTTTGGATACGTTGATAACAGTATACCATCTAATGCTTCCGGAGAAGGCGCTACAACTGTTTCGCATCGACAATTGCTTAACATACTAATAAATGGCACACCAGAAGAATTCAGGTTAGCCATGAGAAACCATTTATCTAGTTATTTTAAAAAAATAGAATCGTATTAGTCATTATTCTATCTGCTATCCAAAAATAGACCTGAAAATAAAAACTATAAACATGTATTACATATCCTATCTTTGTTAGAAAACTGAGATATGTATAAACTGTCTGGGGTGATTGTGGCTATACCAACCCCACTTTTGAAAAATGAAGATATTGATATCGCTTCTGTAAAAAAACTAGTAGATCATTGTATTGCCGAAGGTGCAAATGGCCTTATGATCTTAGGCAGCATGGGAGAGGGTGTTTCTATCACGGACACGCAAAAACAGTTGCTTGTAAATACTATTGTTGATCATAATAACAGTAGAATAAAGATCATGGGCGCGTCTTCTACTCCCTCTACAAGAAGATGTATAGAAGAACTGAAAAAAATGGAGAGCTGGGGATTGGATGCGTTGGTATGTACAACACCATCGTATTATAAGTACCCCGATATGCAAAGCATGATCAGCCATGTAGAGGCTGCAAGCAAAGCTGTTTCTCTACCCTTGGTATTTTACAATTCCCCAGGCTTTAGCGGTAATACCGTAGATGTGCAAACATTAGATACAATTATCAATATGGATAATGTAATTGGCATTAAAGATTCAAGCGGAAATTTTGGTGCCTTTACGGAATTATTGCGTAGGTACCCAGATAAAAACACTCGTCCTGCGAGTATTATGCAGGGGGATGAATCGGTGTATGATGCCAGTTTGCTAATGGGTGCAGATGGTATGGTGTCAGGCGGGGGGGTATTATACATCAGTTTATTAAGAAAACTATATGAAGCAGGAATCAATGGTGATAAAGAAATAGCAATGAAATATCAAAAAGAATTTTGGCCTTCTCTATTTAAACTTATCAATCCCAACCCAATGCGAAACTGGATTTATAACATAAAAAAAGAAATGGTGGAAAGAAAAATAATTGATCACGCTTTTGTTACTTCTCCCTTTTTAATGACTGAGTAAGAAATATGGATAAACCTGACAACAAAACCATTGCAGTAATTGGCTGCGGCACAATGGGGCATAGTATTGCGCTCAATGCTGCATGGGCAGGGCTGTCAGTCAAGCTATATGGAATAAATGAAAACCTACTTGCTACCGCGACACAATCAATAGCTCAAAAACTTCAATTACTTTGTGAACATCAACTCATCAATAAAGAAGAAATTAATGCAATCAGCAATTTTATAGAAACAACTGTTTCTATTGAAGAGGCTTCTGCTAAAGCAAATTTTATAATAGAAGCTACTCCTGAAAATGTGAGTCTCAAAAAAGAAATCTTTGCCAAAATAGAAAGTAATTGTGCAACCGACGTAATAATAGCCAGTAGCACTTCGGGTCTTGACCCAAATAAACTGGCAAATTCGATGAAAAACCCTGAAAGGTTTATTGTGCTTCATTTCTGGAATCCTGCACATTTAATTCCTTTAGTAGAAGTAGCAGTTTGTGACAAAACAAATAAAATGACCATTGCCAAAGCGTCATCACTGTTGCAAACAATGAAGAAGAAAGCTGTATTTCTCAAAAAGAATGTGCCGGGTTTTATTGCCAACCGCTTACAATTTGCCCTGCTCAGGGAAGCTCAATATTTATTTGAAGAAGGTGTGGCAAGCAAAGAAGATATTGATGCTGCTGTTAATTATAGCATTGCCAGGCGACTCACCTGCACCGGCCCGTTACTTTCTGCCGATATGGGCGGGTTAGATGTGTATGCATCTATCAGCAACTATTTGATAAAAGATTTGTGTGTAGCAAAACAGCCGGCATCTTCCTTAACACAATTAGTAAGCGAAAATAAATTGGGACAAAAAAACGGGCGAGGATATTACGAGTGGAGCAAAGAATTTTCTGCAAGCATGAATGAAAAAAGAGAAGAAGAATTAATACGATTTTTAAAAAAAGATACCAACTTATAATGGAGTATATCAATCATAACAATCATTCTATTTCAAAACTTACCCTGGGTACAGTAGCCTTGGGTTTGGAATATGGCATTTCAAATAATGAAGGTAAACCATCTTTAGAACAAAGCGATTCAATCATCAGTGCAGCAATAAGTGCAGGCATCAATATGCTTGACACCGCCGCCACTTATGGAAATGCAGAAGAAATCATTGGGGGATATTTCGTTAATCATCCTAATGACAGTTGCAGGATTGTTACAAAATTCACTATAAGCAATGAAAATTTAATCAGTCCCGAAAAGGCAAAAGCTCAGGTATATGCGAGCGTAAAACAATCTCTGAAAAACCTCCATACGGCCAAAATTTACTGTGTTCTCTATCACAAACCAGAAGAGCAGCCAATGGAGAAAATAATACACGTTCTTCGTCCTATTGTTGAAGATTTAAAAAATGACGGATTAATTGAAACAGCAGGAATATCTGTATTCTATCCGCAGGAAGCAGCCAGCATTATCAAAGAAGATTTCTTGCAAGCAGTGCAATTGCCTATCAATATCATGGATACGAGACTGTGCGACAACGGCAACCTAAATGAATTAAAGCAATACAATAAGTTGGTTTTTGCCCGGAGTATCTTTTTACAGGGATTATTTTTTATGAACCCCGATGATCTAAAAGGGAATTTGGTTGATGCCAAACCCTTTTTATTAAAACTCAAAGAAATAGCGCAGCAAGCGAATCTTAGCGTAGCCGAGTTGGCATTCGCCTATGTGAGGGACTTGAATGGAATAAGCAGTCTTATTTTTGGAGCAACGGAAAAGAGCCAGGTGAAAGAAAATGTCGAACTCTTAAAAATAAAAAAATTAGATCCGGCATTTATTCGACAAATTCAAGTTCAATTCTCTAAAATACCCGCACATATTCTTATTCCCAGTTTTTGGAAAGAATCATAATTTATCACTCATAAATAGTTTAAACATGCGAAAAAAAATTCTCGGACCCCTCTTCGGTAAAACAAATCTACTGCTTTGTGCAATCCTTTTATTGCTTTCTTTGTATGCCCCGGTAAACGCGGATGCGCAAAAAAAACTGCTAACACCTAATGAATTTAAAGAAAAACTTAAAGGACCTATTCTCTCCACCATTACTGCCTTTAATAAAAATTATGACATTGACTACGATGGTATGCGAAAAGTTATTAAGCGGGCATTGGATTACGACTGCAAGGTAGTGACTGTAACAGCTGGAAATAGCCGTTATGATCGCCTTACCTACACAGAAGCTAAACAATTAGCAAAATTCTACCGTACAGAGGTTGACAACAGGGCAATATTCATAGCCTCTTCAGGCGTATGGCCTGTTGATTCTGTCATGGACTATGCAAAATACGCTGAAGAAATTGGCGCGGACGCTCTAATGGTTATCCGGCCCCAAGGCTATGATAACAATACTTCCATAGACAGCATGGTTAATCTTTATAAAAAAATTGCTGCTACTACTAAACTTGGACTGGTACTTCATGGTTACTTTTCAGAAGAATTATTGCGTGAGCTTGTAAAAATCCCCTCTGTGGTTGCCATGAAAGACGATATGCCTGATTTGAGCTTTTTAATTCATCGTCTCGTCATGTTTGGTGATAGACTCGCCATCTTCCCCGGGGCCTCAGATGCAAGAATGATTACCGGTAAAAAGTTTGGAGCTCCCGCATATTTCAGCGTGCTGTATTCTATTGCTCCGCAAATAGGATTAAAATTCTGGAATGCTATTAAAAACGATGACTATAAAAAAGCGCTGGAAATTGCCAATGCAACCGATATTCCATTTATTAAAAAATTCAGTTTCCCATTTTGGGCTGCGGCTATTGAATACAGCGGCGGCTCTCAGCGTTATATACGTCCACTAAAAGAAGAATTAAACGATAAACAATTTAAAAATATGCAAAAAGACATTGATTCTCTTAATATATTAATTGAGCCCTCTGCTTACAAAGCAACAACCAAACAAGGTACACACATGCCTTTTGAATGGCGCCGGGCGGGACACGCCGGAGGAATCGTAAACGGAAACATCGTAATAACGGGAGGAAATAATTGGAACGTTGAAAAAACAAACCGGCACTTTTTCAACACAAGTGCAATTTTTAAAAATGGAAAATGGGTTTCGGGTCCTAATCTTCCAATTGCATCTTGCTATCCTGCATTTGCTTATGATGCAAGCGGTTTATATATTGCTGGCGGCACTTCCGATGGAAATACAATATTGGATGGATTTTATAAACTAAGCAGTTTGAAGCAAGGGTGGGAAAAACTACCGTCGCTGCCTGTACCAGTTCAATTAGCCAGAGGCACCATTTGCGATGGGAAATTTTATATAGCCTGCGGTCAGAATGATAAAACCAAATCAAACAAAATGTGGATGTTTGATTTGGAGCATACTAGCAAAGGATGGAAAGAATGTTCGGCCCTGCCAGGAGAAGGAAGAATATTACCTGGGTTTGTAACGATCAAAAACTCTTTATATCTGCTGGGCGGAAGTGGCAATACCAATTTAAATGATGCGTATCGATATGATACGAAGAATAACAGTTGGGAAAAATTGGCTGACCTTCCCGTTATTGGCTATGCATGGTCATTCCAGCCTTTAAGCGACGATGAATTACTTGTAGTAGGAAGGGCACCGGGCGACTTAAGCGACATAGGAGTATTGGACTTAAAAAAAATGCAATATAATAATATTGGCAGACTATCATTTCCAGGCACCGTATCACCTCTGCTAAAGATATCAGAAAATGAATATTGGTTAGTAGGGGGTGAACCCGATGCCAATAAAAACAGGAGCGAAAAGGTAAACGTAATTACAGTTACAAAATCTAAATAATTAACCGGCCAATTAAAAAATTTACCCTCCCCTAAAAATAATTCAATCACTAGTTTTAAAATAAATTAACAATGAAATACTTTTTGCACATTTATATACTGCTATTCCTGTTTGGCTGCAAAGCTGTTAAGGAAAGTTCATCAAGTGGTTCCCAGGCAACTTCATCCACCAAAGGATGGAAACTTGTTTCAGACAATAAATATCTTGTTCGGAATAACGTAACAGAAATGCCTTCTCTTAAATTAAACGCTATATTAAAATTACAAAACGGATCATTGCTCATTATTGACAGTAACCGCGTTTTTACAAGTTTTGACGAAGGGAAATCCTGGACGTCTCATACGGTATTTGCAGATACCAATACTTTTAACATTGCACCGGGAAGATTAATCCAAACAAAGAGTGGCGCAATTGTTTTTTCGTTTTCAAACTGGAAAGAGAAACAGTCGGATGAATTAAAAGCAATATATGGGCCAGCTAAAGCCATCTTGCCTACTTATGCCATGAGGAGTTTAGACGGTGGAGAAACCTGGACCAATATACAGAAGTTGCATGATGACTGGACCGGTGCTAATATGGATATGATATTAACAAAAAAAGGAAACGTTGTATTCACTTCCATGAAGTTGAGGTCAAATCCGATGCATCATGTAATCATCACTTATACCTCAAAAGATGAAGGAGTAACCTGGACAGAAAGCAATACGCTTGATTTTGGAGGTGTAGGACATCATGCAGGGGTAATGGAACCGACCATTATACAATTGAACAATGGCAAAATATGGATGCTTATGCGCACCAACTGGGAATATTTCTGGGAGGCTTTTTCGGACGATGAAGGTCTTACCTGGAAAGACGTGAAAGTAACCAAGATTGATGCGAGTTCATCGCCCGGGGAGTTAAAACGTTTGCAAAGCGGAAGGATAGTTCTCGTATGGAACAGGCTTTATCCTGAGGACAAAAAAATCAAGTACCTAATCAGGCCGGGAAATGGTGAATTTTCTGAAAGAAGCACCAACTGGCATAGAAATGAACTCAGTATTATGTTCTCGGACGATGATGCTAAAACATGGAGTAAACCAAAAGTATTTGCAAAAACAACCAAAGACGAGCAACAACTCTGCTACCCATTTGTATCTGAAGTTTCGCCCGGTAAATTATGCATCGTCACACGCTTCGGAGCCGAATTAAAAATCATGCTGAATGAAAAAGATTATTTATAAAAATATCAATCATGCAAATAAACAGGTATCGCCAGTCGAAAGAATTATTAGAACGTTCAAAAAAAGTTTTGGCTGGTGGTGTCTCATCGGAATTTAGAAAATATAATCACCCCCATGCAATTTTTTATTCGCATGGTAAGGGATCCAAGATTTACGATGTGGACGGAAATGAATATTTAGATTTTACTTTGAGCCAGGGGCCGCTAATCTTAGGACATTCGCCAGAAAAGGTATTAAAGGCGGTAAGCGATTACTCGGTTCAGGGCCAAATTTTTGCAGGGCAGCATATACAGGAACTGGAACTGGCAGAAAAAATTCAAAGTATTGTCCCCTCTGCGGAGCGGATGCGTTTTTGCCTGGATGGTTCTGAAGCGGTACAGACAGCTTTTCGTGTGGCACGCGCTAAAACAGGCCGTCAAAAATTTTTAAGATTTGAAGGACATTATCATGGATGGATGGATAATGTTTGCTGGGGGATTTCCTGTCCTGATGAAAATGCCCTGGGCACCAGAGAAAATCCAAATGTATTTGCGTGGTCCCAGGGATTACCCAATAACTCGAGGGAAGATTTTATCATTCTGCCATGGAACGATTTAGAGTTAGTGAAAAAGAAATTGGAAACCGAAGGGCATAATATTGCCGCGGTCATCACCGAAGCCGTAATGTGTAACAGCGGTTGCATCCCTCCAGCAAGAGGTTTTCTGCAAGGGCTTAGAGACTTATGTACACAATACGGAATTGCATTTATTCTGGATGAAGTAATAACTGGATTTCGTTTATCACTCGGCGGTGCACAACAATACTTTAACCTACAACCCGATTTATCGATTTTTGCAAAAGCGATGGGCAATGGTTATCCTATAAGTGCCATTGTGGGCAAACAGGAATGGATGCAATTGATTGAAGAAGGAAAAGTAATTCACGCAGGTACTATGAATGCAGGCCATCCTTCTGTAGCGGCAGCGTTAGCTACCATAAATATTTTACAACAGGAACAACCTTATGACAGAATGTTTATGCTGGGCAAAAAATTAATGGATGGATTACAAAATGCTGCAAAAAATGCCAATCAGAATTTATTAGTTCAAGGGATGGGCCCGATGTTCAGCACAACGTTTACCACCCTAAAGGCAAATAGGGATTACCGTGATACTTTACACAGCGACAAAGCAAAACTTGGAAAATTTATTGCCGCAATGCATGATATGGGCATACGAATTATTGGCCGGGGTTTATGGTATATCAGCGCAACACATTCAGAAGAGGATATTGATCGTGCAATAGAGGTAGCTACTAAAGTATTTCATGTATTGGATAAATAGTTTTACTCTACTCAAATCTGAAATTAATATTGCTTGAAAACCTTTAAGTTGAGAGCCAAATATCCTTCTTAAAAAAAATCAATCTATATGAACGATTATAAAAACAGCAGAAGAAAATTTTTGAAGCAAACCAGCCTGTTGACCGGCGGCACTTTACTATTTAGTAAAAACTCCTTTGCCATTTTTAAAGAAGGCAGAAATATTATCGAATTTTATGTAGTGCCCAATATGCACCCGGCATCTTGCGGATGGTTAGTAAATTTTTGTGTGGAACGGGTATATTGCGCCAACAACTACCTTGCTCAGATGAAAAGAGTTGAAGAAGATATAAACTACAAGTTTGTATTCTCGGAGGTTAACAATATGATAGCCATTAAAAACCTGGTACCCCAACGCTATGAAACACTTAAACAACAAATTAAAGGAGGCAAGGCTGAAATAGTAAACGCATTTTTTTGTGAACTGACACCTAACTTGTCGGGTGCAGAAGCAATTATTCGCAGCGGTGTTAATGGTTTAAAATGGTATAAAGAAGTGCTGGGCCAGCAACCTCGTTTTAACTGGATGATAGATATTGCCGGCCTTCACGAACAATCGGCACAGATCACTGCAGGGCTTGGGCTGGAAGCCCAGGTGCATTGCCGCATGAATATATCTTCCTCCCCGGTATATGATGCGCAAAGTCCTGACGGTACAATCATGCGAACCATTTCGCCGGGACATTATTTCAATTGGGCAGAGGTTTTTACTTCCACTACTCCATTGACCGCAGAGCAAATAAAAACATTAAATGAGAAAAGCAGTCATTTCAAGAAATTAGGTAATCTGCCGCGGCTTGTTCTCTCCGGCGGCGGTGATTATTCTAAGGCGCCATTCGTGCAATCTTATCCCACGAAATTTATAGAAGATTGGAAAAAAATAAATGCTACAAACATTAAATTTACCACTTTCAGCGAATACTTTGACTCCATACAAGAGCAAATAAAAAATGAAAATATTCAGGTTCCCGTAGTGAAGAAAAGCTGGGGCTATAGTTGGGATGGTTTCTGGGTGGAGAATTACAAAGTAAAAAAAATGTTCAGGGAAGCGGAACACAACTTATATACTACAGAATTACTGGCCTCAATTGCAAGTATTAAGAGCAACTATGTTTATCCTTCGCAAAACTTATACCATGCCTGGGTGCAACTGCATCTTAACAGCGACCGTAATTCTCTATGGGGTGCAGCTACAGGAGCTGTGTTTGAAGATGCAAAAAGTTGGGATGTACTAGACCGCTATAATTGGATAAAAAATTGTTGCAATAAGATCGGCAAAAAAACAATGAATCCTAAAAATGAAAACAGTATTTCTGTCTTCAATCCACTCAACTGGAAATTAAATATACCTCTCGCAATCTCCTTACCTCATGGCAAAAAAATAAAAGGAATATCTGCACAACAAGCAGGTGATAAAACGATTCTTTTAGCAAATGCTCCAGCGATCGCTTCACAGCAATTGCATTTTGAAAATGGCAACACTTCTAAAGCCGTACACTCAGCAATTCCACCAATCATAGAAACTGACTTTTATAAAATAAAAATAGATAGTACTAGCGGAGCGTTAACATCTCTCGTCATTAAATCTTCTGGTAAAGAATTAATTGGCGCTGCATCCAATATTTACTTTGGTGAAACTACAAAGGCAGATAAGAGCGCCGTTGCACAAGGTGCCCACATTTTGCCTGAAGATGTTCCAAAAAATGATGGTAACATTTATCATGCTATTGATATAAGGCAAAACCGTTTGTCAATTGCCAGCAGTAAGGGTAAAAAAGCAAGTATCCTTTACAGCAAAGGTCCGGTAGCACATATGGTGCAAATAAAAACTTCTTTGTATGCAGAAAATGATGTAATGCAAACTATTACTATCTATCATCAATATCCAAGGATTGATTTTGATATTCAATTGTCAGATCTGGCAGATAAAACTATAAACTTTACTGACTTTAATTTCGCTGCAGAAATTATTAATACCAAACGAGGCATACCCGGTGGCTTTGCAACCGAAACACCTGATGAATTGATTGCAAGAGAAGAGGGCATTCACCCCGTTATTGAATGGAGTAGTTACGATTTAAGCAACGGAACAAGTTTTGCAATTTTAGACAGGGCCCTGCCCGGACGTGAAGTTGGCAAACAAATGGTGAGCATGATGTTGTATGCGGCTTCCAATATTTACATGCAAATTGATGGTGGTTGGCTAACGGGAAAGGGGAAACACAATATTAGTTTTGCGGTGTGTGCTTTTGATACGGTTGATAAATTAAATAAAGAATTACCAAAATTGGCGCGTGCTTACAACGCACAGTTCCTTACACAAACGGGTGCTGCCTCTACATTACAACAATCATTTTTTACCACTTCTGAGAACGTAATAGTGCAATCTGTTCAACGAATAGTGGACGAGCTGGAGATACGCTTTGTAGAATGTTATGGTAAAGCCGCTACCGCAACTATCACACTAAACAAAAAGTTGGGTACAGCAAGGCTAACCAATTTTATTGGAGATGGAAATGAAATTTTAGGCGACGGTCCATCGTTCAATATTGCTGTTCGTCCGCAGCAGATTGTTACTTTGCGTATTAAAACAAAAACCACTGTAGCTGCCACGACGAGCATTACGGAATGGACTGTGTTGGTGCCTGATAATAAAAAAGAAATGCTGAAATTTTATGATCCGTCTATGACGGGCAGACCCAGATTGGAGGCGCAATAAGACAATTGAAGAAAAAATTTTAGAGATATTAAAGACCTAATTTTAGAAATGTCATGTAAATATCAATCTAAAAATGATGGGGTTATTGAGTTTGATCTAGCATGATTATTACAAGAATAATGTAATATCAAAATGACAACTTTGGATGGAACCCAAAGATCTGCTCTCTTTATTAACAATCGTTAAACTTAATTTGTTAGAAGCCAATCTATTTTTTGATACTGAAGATTTTTACTTGCGGCGATACAATATTGAACCCATCTAAGACAAGTTTCAAAACTCCTTTAGGAACATCTTCCTTTGAAAAGGTTATTTTTATCGTTGTAGATTCTCCCGGCAAAAGATTGAAAAAATTGTCTGAATAAAAAGCAGGCCTAATGCTTTTGCCATCTTCATCTTCCAGTTTTAGTTGAGTGAAAAAACTTAATCCTTTTGATGGGTTGCTCACTTTAACCAACATCTCCTGATCTGTAAGAACTGAGTTCATAGTTAAATTAACCTTTTTTAATTTATCCATTTCCCTGAAGCCGGAAACTGCAGGACCTGTCATAGTCCAGGCACCTTTATATTTATCTTTCGATCGCCAATAAAAAGAGTTGGCAACGGTTTTACCCTGGCTGTTTTTCAATTTTAATTTAATAAAATGTACTTGCGAAATATTTGAGGGAAATTCAAGTTTCATCGCATCGTTAACAACTCCGTCTGCCGGAATCTGAATTACTTTCTTTTCAGATGATACCAAATTACAACTGAGATCATATATATCCGCTTCCAGCCTATAATTATTAAAAGCCGTCCGGTAATCATTATAAACGGAAACGGTATTTTTTAAATAATCAAATTGTGGATGAAGGGGTGCCAAAGCATTTTGCGAGTAATATAATGCAGCCGTTGGTTCCAGCGACCAACTATACAAACGCCCGGCTACCTGTGGTTCTGCACTATTATGATACCAGAATAAAAAACCAGAGGCAAAACGGTCGCCATAATTAAATTTATTATAATCCCACACTTCCCAAATTGATCTGTAGTTCATGGCTCCAACAAACTGAGCCTTACGGGCATATTCAGCAATGGAAGACGACAACCCATACTCATTAACAGCTTCCTTATAACCGGTAGTCATCAGGTGAAAACCGCCACCGTCCCTATAGTTCCATAAACTGTCATTGATAGGCCAAAGGTCTTTTTCAGGCATCATTTGTTTTAAAGATGATAAAATAGGGAGACAGGGAGCACCGTATTCAGGATTAAATCCATCAACGCGACTACCCCTCTTGGAAGCAGTATTTTCAAAGTATTGCATCGGGTTGATATATTTGTAAGGACTACCATCATGTACTCCGCAACATTCCGATTCCCGCTGATATCCTATAGCGCTGTCAAGACTATGTATCAAATCCCCGGCTCCGGGAAGTTCCGTAGATTCATTAGCGGAAACATAATATGCCACCGAAGCATGAGACCTGATCCGTTTGATCGTACCGGTAAGGTTTTTCATATACAACGCGGTATCTACAGGGAAATGGGTATTTCCGGTAATCCAGAATTCACTCCAAACCATAATACCATATTGATCGCAAAGCTGGTAGAAATAGTCCGACTCTGGTATGCCACCACCCCACAATCGCAAGAAATTAATGCCAGCCTGGTGGGTATATCTTAATTCTGCATAAGTTCTTTTCTCTGTATTCCTACACATGGCTTCAGGTATCCAATTGGAGCCTCTTATAAAAACAGGTACACCGTTCACCAGAAAACGTCTGGACGAATCAGGTGTATTCTGATCTGTAATGATTTCGCGAATGCCAAAACGGCTTTCTATCCGGTGGCTAACAACTTTGTTATTTACAAATGAAAGCTGTAGATCATATAGATTTTGTTCACCTTTATTCACCGGCCACCAAAGCTTTGGATTGGCAATATGCAGTTGCGGATAATCCACCGAACGAAAAATAACTTGTTTTCGTTCGCCTGCCTGTAGTGTGACAACTTTTTTAAAATTTATGTTTAATCCTTTTATAGTACCCTCAATGGTACCATGTTGTACCTCTTCAGACGTATTAAATGCCTCTACAGAGATGGTTTCATCTGCTGAAGAAGTATCAGGCAATGGAAGTTTGCTTTGTACGTAAGCATGCTGTAGTTGTACATCCCCTGTAGCAAACAATTCCACATCTTTCCAAATACCTGTGTTCCGATCTCTCACGCCATCGGGGAAAGTAAAATCCCAACCCACGCTCATAAGCATAGTTACATTTTTACCAATCTCACCGTTGCCGCCATTTTGATTTTCGCCTATAGATCCGGGGCTACTGCCAGCCTGAGGATGGCTATTACCTGGAAAATCTACAGGAGAAACATCAACTGCCAGAACGTTTGTCTCATGCAAATGAGCAATATTACTTACGTCAAATTGCTGACTATTAAACATCCCTGCTATTGCACCCAATTTTTTCCCATTCAACCAGATGGTACAACGATAGTTGATACCATGAAATTTTAGCCAAAGCCGTTTGCCTTTAAAACTCTTCGGAACAGTAAAAGATGTCCTGAACCAGTAATGATAGAACTCGTTTCCTACCTGCGAAATATCAGGAATCAGATTTCGGGTTAATTGGTTATTATCACCGTAATACGGGTCTGGATATACTCCATCTTTTACCAATGAATTTAAAACGGTTCCGGGCACAATAGCATCGTGCCAGCCGGACGCGATATAACCGGAAGCTGAAACCTGTTGTCCTCCCACAGTAATATCGCCAACTTTTTTTATTTGCCATTTACAAGGTCCATTAAATTCCTTAGTAGAACGAAGGAATACCGAGTAACTGCTGGAAGGCGCTGAAAGATGAGTAGAAGACGATTGGGCAAATAATACATTGACAAAACTACTCAACAAAATAATTAAGAAAGGATATAATCTCAACATTTGAATATTGTATGGTGGTAAAAATTATTTATGGCGTTTGCTGCAATCTTCATTGGTTTGGGTAGATTTTTTTACTACATTTTTGCCCTTAATTTCTTCTCCGATAAAGATCAGGTTTTAATTCTTTTCTCAATGTGATAATTTTCTACTTAGATATATTTGCTATTACGAAATTTTTTGAATTTGTAACCTTGTTTCCCACTTAATATCTGCTATGTACGTTAGGCAATCTTCGTCTGTCTTAAAATGGTTAAATTTTACTGAATTCATCCCAGTAATTTTATCCCGTTTTTCTATAATCTAATGTATGGAAACTCGGATAGCAAAACCGCCTATTCCTATTAAAATATTTCAGGTTAATTATTACTTATAAAATTTTCAGCAAAATGATATTTTACTGTTTGTAAATGCTCACAGTATAATACTAATTCACCTTCGTTCTTAAATACTTCGTAGCTAGCCCGGGATATTCCCATATCCTTATATTTAGGCTGCTTATCGATATCCGTTTTGATGGTATAAATCGTATCACCAATAAATACTGGTTTAATAAATCGTAATTTATCATAGCCGTAACTAAATGCATTTACACAATTGGTTGCCACGAGACCAAGTCCTGCACTGAAAATAAATGCCCCGGCCACTAGTCTTTTTCCGAATATACCTTCTTTTTTAGCAAAAATTTCATCAGCTACATAAGGATGCATATCTAAAACCAAGCTATTGAATTGCATACTTTCACCTTCGCTAATCGTACGGCGTATAGAACGTATTCTTGTTCCTATCACAATGTCTTCATAAAACCAATTTTCAGCATTCCAGACAGGAATGTCTTTGTGTTTAGATGGATCTGGGTTTG
This sequence comes from Ginsengibacter sp., assembly GCA_039918315.1. Classification (GTDB taxonomy): domain Bacteria; phylum Bacteroidota; class Bacteroidia; order Chitinophagales; family Chitinophagaceae; genus Ginsengibacter. The sequence continues at coordinate 63,038 of JBDSHT010000010.1, forward strand.
GGTTCATTTTAAAAGAATTTATTTAGACGATTAATTTTATTGCACCACTATTACTGGATTCATTAGCAGCTTCCACGCAAGCCATAGTATAAATACAATCTTCTACAGAATTATCCGGGGAATTTATCTCGCCTTGCGCGGCTTTCATCACTTCTGTCATAGAGCCTATAAATGCATGTGGAAACCAGCTTCCTTCAATATCCATTGTCTTCCATTTAGGTTCCTTACCTTTTTGCAAAATGACGTATTCAAATACATCAGGAATGCCTTTCGGATAATTCATCAATACGCCCATTTTTATTTTAATTGCTCCCTTTGTCCCTTCAAACTTAATATAAGACTGCTGGTTATGTAAACCAAATTGATGACAATGATTGGTTAAAATATTTGCTCTTATCAGTTCACCATAATCCATAATAATGTTACTCCTTACGGAAGCTAATTCCTGCATCAGCGGGTGCTTTGTCGTTCTAGAATATATAGCAGATGGGTTGCCTAAAAAAGAACGTACTAAATCAATATAATGAATGCTGTGATAAGGAACTTCTACTCGTGGAGCATTATAAAGGAAACTCCATAAATGCCAGGGGGTATATACATTTACATTCACTTCTATATCGCACAGTTCACCGATTAAGCCCTCATTGATCATTTTTCTGGCAGCCTTTATAAAAGGGGCATATCTCAACTGAAAATTAACCCCTGCAATCATCTTCTTCTTCCTTGTAAGTTGGAGAATCTGTTTTGCCTGTTCATAATTTTCTCCCATTGGCTTTTGTATTAAGACTGCTGCACCATTTGGTAATTTTTTCAAAACTTCCAAAACAACGTCTCCCGGTAATGCCAAATCAAAAACCACATCTGACGGAGCCGTTTCTAGCATTCCTTTTATACTTTCATATACGACCGGTATATCAAATCTTTCTGCTGTGGTTTTTGCCTTTTTCAAATCAATATCATAAATACCAGCTACTTCAAATCCTGCAATTTCATATGCCGGAAGATGGGCATCGTTTACAATACCACCGGCACCAATGATCACTATGGGCCGTAATTTTTTGGGCGTTGAAAAAAGCTGCTTCATTTTAGCCCGTTCATCATATTTCTTTATATCATTCATAAATTATTCATTCTAAAACTTGGGTTCCCAAATAGCTGCCATAGATAAGAATCAATACAGACAGTATCAGAATTGTAAGTGCCATTGCAAGAGTCCATTTCGTTTTTATTTTAACGCCTCCCCATTCTTTTAATATCAACCCTACCACACTACTAAATAATACCAGCATAATCATGTGAATGCCCCAGCTACTAAATTCATAAGTTCCCATTCTGGTATGACCTAATCCATAGAAAAAAAATTGTAAATACCAAAGCAAACCGGTGATAATTGCTAAAATATAATTCAAGGATAAGGCTGAGGATTTTTTAGTTCCCAGCAATTTTTTATATTCGCCAAAAGTTTTTTCTTTTAAGTGCAGATATATACAATAGATCGCTGTTGTGAGAAAAGCACCTGTGTTAGAAAAAATATAGATTACGTTGCCCTGGTAATGTCCTGCACCATATTTTGCAGCAACATCAGCAATCGGTTGCCCCTGATCCAATGAAATACCATACACCGCCGCAAGGGTTCCCGCCAAAATGCAAAGTGACAATCCCTTTGCAAAAAAGAAGGTAGATTCTTTTTTCTTATTGCTTTCCAGATTCTTTTCCTTCAACCGACCAGCCAAGCCACAAAATCCAATACCTAAGATACCTAATATCAAACCAAATATCACCCATCCTGATCCGGTTTGGCTAAGTAACTCGCCCAATTGATCATGTATTAACGGAGGCACTAAAGTACCTAGAATAGCAGAGATACCAACGGATATAGCATAAGTCAATGAAAAACCCACATAACGAATCGCCAATCCAAAAGCAGTACCACCAATCCCATAAGCTGCACCCAATAAAAAAGATATATACATAGACGTACTAGGTGCTTCAGTCAATACTTCGTGTAAGTGAGGTATGGTAAGCCAGGCACCAAAAAATGGCAATATCAACCAACAAATCATGGCTTGCGCCAGCCAATAAGTCTGCCATGACCATGCAACCGTCTTTTTCTCTGGTGTATAGCACAATGAGGCGCATCCGGCACCACTTCCATGAAATAAAACTCCGATAATTACACTCATAATTATTGTGATAAATTGTAAAATGAGACAGCATTTGAGTACAGTACTTTTTCCTGATCTTCTGGACTCAATTCTTCAGAAAAGATTTCCTGGTAAGCGAACCATGCTTTTTCATAATGCCCCGCTAATAAAGATACCGGCCAATCGCCACCACAGAAACACCGTTCAGTGCCAAACTTCTCCAAGGCATAAATCACATAAGGTTTCAGGTCATCTTTTGTCCAATTATTTCCATTACAAGCCGTTGTTCCAAGGCCCGATATTTTAGCATTTATGTTACTGTGTTCAGAAGCCTCCTTCATTAATTCACCCCATTTACCAAATCTTTTTTTAGTGGCTATAGGTGGTTGGTTAAGATGATCTAATACCAGTCTCAATTCCGGCAATCTTTCTGCTACCTGAATAGCCGTTTCCAAATGCTCTGAATTGACTCCTACAATATCATAAGGAATGTTATATCCGGCTAAAATTTTTAAGCCCTCAATTACTTTATCCTGCAATAACCATTGAGCATCCGGTTCATTATGGATAAGATGGCGGCAACCTTTGAAATACTGATTGTTTAAATATTTTTTACTCAAAATTCTATCGGTTTCTTCAGGATCGGTTAAAGGTAGCCAACCGACCACTCCATCTATCCAGGGAGTTTGAGCTGCTGTTTCTAACATCATATCTGTGTCTTCAAAATTATTGGCAGCCTGTACTAATACTCCTTTTATGACGTTAGTTTGGTTAATAAGAGGGCTTAACTGGTCAATGGAATATGTTTTATTCAGTATGCTGGTATCATTTTTAAGCCAATCGTATTCTGCTCTTTTCAGGTCCCAGGTATGAATATGGGTATCAACTATGCGTTTTGTCATAAAGCAAATATTTAATGGTTCTCGTCATAAATTAAATTCCTGTTTGATGGATTCGGTATGTTCTCCTAATTTAGGAGCACCTTTGGAATACTTTAATAATTGCCCGTCCACCCTTATTGGACAGCGGGTCGTTTTTAAAAGTTGAGTTCCGATGGATACATTCTGCTCCATTTCCAGTACCTGATAACCCTCTTCTTTCATTAGCATATCATAATCCAATACCTCTGCACACCATATATCTGCGGGTTCCAATATGGCAAGCCATTCTTTTGCTGATTTATAATTTAAATGGTTTTGCAAGATTTTTTGTATGTAATATCTTTTATCAAACCATTCCTCAGGATCTATAAAAGAAAGTAAGGCATTGCATTCCAGTAGTTTCCCAAGCTGAGGAATATTTCCCATGGCAAGTGCCAGATATCCATTTGCTGTTTTATAAATACCATAAGGGGCGGCAATGTAAGCATGTGCGTTATTAATGGCACTTCGTTTCGGCAATTTGTACCCATCGTTATAAAAACAAGTTAGTACTTCGAACTGAAAATCTAATACACTTTCCAGCATACTGACCTCTATCAGTGCCCCTTCCCCTGTTGTAAAACGACTATATAATGCAGCCAGTATTCCCTGTACTAAATGAGTGCCGGCTAATATGTCAGCCACTGCAACACCCATAGGAGTCGGGTTATCGTCGCTATTGCCGCTTAGCCAGGTAATCCCTGAAACAGCTTGCAATAACAAGTCTTGTCCTGGATTATTCTTCCATTCACCCTCATCACCATAACCATTAACACAGGCATAAATTAGTTGAGGATTAATTAATTTAACCGCTTCATAAGAAAGACCAATCCGCTCCATTACACCGGGTCTAAAATTATGCATCAAAACATCTGCTTTTCTGATCAGACCTTTCACCCCTTCTAAATCATGTACATTCTTTAAATCTGCATGGTAGCTTTCTTTATTCCGATTGATCGCATGAAAAATAGTAGATTCTCCGTTTACTACTGTATCGCTCACATATAATCCTCTACAAATATCTCCTGTTTCAGGACGTTCTATCTTAATGACCCGGGCACCCATATCGGCTAATCGAAGACTGGCGGAAGGCACTGATAAAAACTGGCTGAAATCCAATATTAATATATCTTCTAAAAGCTTCATATTTCTTCTTTTGCTAAGGCTGATTTTATTTTATTCGTATGCTCACCTAATTTGGGAGCCGGTTTATCAGATAAAAAATATTGTTTATCAAATCGTATCGGACATCGGGTTGTTGTTATCTTTTTATTACCTGATAAAAATTGCTGTTCTATATTCAATGCCTTATATGTCGAAGATTGCATTAGTTCTTTCCAGTTTAAAACAGGCATTACCCATAAATCATACTTATGCATTTTTTCTAACCAACCATTTGTGGTGTCAGTTACAAAACATGCTGAAAGGATGCTCTTGATCTCATCTCTTTTCTCAAATGTTTCTTTTTCGGTAAATTTTTCCAACTCATCACATTGAACAACAACATTCAGTTTTTCAAGTGGCATCATCGCTATTGCAATATAACTGTCGGCCGTTCGGTAAATGCCGTAGGGGGCACTTAATAATGAATGAGCGTTGCTTACTGCAGACCGCTGAGGCTGCTGATAAGTTTGAAAATATGTGGTAAAAAACTCAAACTGAAAGTCTATTGAGGATTCTAACATACTTAATTCCATTAAAGCACCTTCCCCGGATTTATGGCGACGAATGAGACCAGCAATTATAGCCTGTACCGCCTGATTGCCACACAAATAATCTTCTATGGCCAGACCAAACGGCATGGGATTATCTGCTTTGTTTCCTGTAGAATATGCAAGACCTGAAATAGATTGAACTAATAAATCCTGTCCGGGTTTATTCTTCCAAGGACCTTTCTTTCCGTATCCGGATATTTCCGTATAAATGATTTTTGGGTTTATCTTTTTAACAGATTGATAATCCAAGCCCAATGCCTCCATCACTCCAGGACGAAAATTATGGGTCATCACATCCGCTTTCTTAATCAATTGTTTCACGAATATCAAATCATCCGCATTTTTCAGATCGGCCGTAACACTTTCTTTATTTCTGTTAATGGTATGGAACAATAGTGAACTCTCATCAACCCACAAATTTCCTATAGCTAATTGGCGACCTGAATCTCCTTTTATCGGCCGTTCAATTTTAATAACACGCGCTCCCATATCCGCTAAGCGTAAGCCGGCACAAGGGCCTGATAAATATTGGCAAAACTCTAAAACCGTCACTCCTTTTAATGGTAGTTTCATATAATTTACAAATTTTTATGCTTTGCTGCTTTTTTGGTAAAGTTTATTCATTTCTTGCAATACCTTTTCCGGATTTCCTCCCTGTAATAAATATTCTTGTAACAATATGCCGGCATGATCCTGAAAGTATAGATATCCATTATATCTTGGCCGCACATACGACCCGTCCAAAGTAGCAAGTGTATTGATAAAAAAGTTGTTACAAATCCTATTCGCTTCTTCATTTATCCAGGCTGAACGATGCCCGGGTTGACCACCAGATTGCACATATAAAGTAGATTGTATATCTGGAGATACAACCCATTGCGCAAATTCAATAGCCCATTTTTGATGTTTAGCAAATGTAGAAACAGCCAGGCCAGTACCGCCAAGCGTGCTTATCAAAGGCGTACCATTATCGAATACTACAAGATCGGTATAGGTGAGCTGATGCTTTGAAAATCCACTGCGGGAATAATTAGAATAGCCGAAAGCAAATGGACAATACCAGTAATCATCTGTTACCGTCATAAGTTCGGCAATCGCAATGGGATTACAGTTAAACATTTTTTTATCTACTAAACTCCATAATTCCTTCATAACATGCAGAACTTCAAATCCTATTTCGCGGTCAATCACTTTTTTATCTAAAAAAAGTTCTCCATTGTAAGCCAGACAAAACATATAAAAATGCATCAACAGATCAACCGGTATGGATGGCACCGCCAGTTTTCCTTTTTTCCCCAAAGCAATTACGTCCTGAAATGTTTCGGGAATAGGCTGGCCATCCTTTTCGAATAAGTCTGCACGATAACTGGCTACCGGAGTGGCTGCATCTATTGCTAATGCCCATAGATGCCCCTCATAATAATAGCTTGAATAAGAAGAACCCACGGAATTATCCAATTGATCTTTTAAATACGCTTTAGAGAAATATTCATCCAGAGGCAATACACATTTAGTAGCTGCTGCGCAACCCACCCACGGATGATCAATGATAAGCAAATCATATTTTGTGGCTAATTTTTCAACGGGATAATCCGCAAATTCCTGAAGGGTGCGTTTTTTCCAATTTATTTCTATTTCCGGATTCAATTCCGAAAACCTTTGCGAAGCGGCTAACAATGGTGTAATGCCTCGGCTGTGGCTCCATGTTATCCCGTTCAATACAATCTTATCCATCTTGACAATTTTATTAATTGATTTTCTCTACCAATAAGATATGCTCGCATATCATTACTAATACATTTTGCTGATTGAAAACTTCTACTGATTCTGTGACCAATCCGTGAGTCGGTCTTTTATGATCTTTCTTCTCTTTAATCGTAATTTTTACCTTTATAGTGTCCCCAATAAAAACAGGTTTTAAAAAACGTAAATGTTCATAGCCGTAAGTCATAGCTATCTCATTAATCTCATTTGCAGTCATGCCGATAGCCATACTGAAAATGAGTGTCCCATGCGCCATACGTTGTTTGAAAGGTTGTGTTTTACACCATTCTGCATCCATGTGATGCGGAAAAAAATCTCCTGTTTGACCTGCATGAATTACGATATCTGTTTCCGTTATTGTGCGGCCCATTGTTTGTCGCGCATCATTTAAATTGTATTCTTCAAAATATACTTTTTTGAACATGCCGGATTAAGAATTGATTTTATAACGAAAGAGAATTTTGAAGTTAATGGTTAGTTTATTTTTATTGAATTAATCATAAATAAAGACCTCTTCCATGGAGGCCCACCATTCACCATCTTTACGTGTAGGTAATGGTTCCTGGCAAGGTTTGCAAACATCCCACCATTGCTGAGTTATAGGATCCGCAGCCATTTTTTCCATATCGGCCTTGTAGTCTGCGCCGGTATATTCAAAATAACTGAAAAGAAAGCCGTCCTTAAAGTAAATGGAATAATTAACGATGTGACATTTGCTAATCATCTCTAATACACCCGGCCACACAGCAGCATGCAATTCTTTATATTCGGTTAATTTTTCAGGTTTTATTTTTATAACTGAACCATAGCGTTGTTTTTGCATAATGAACTTTTATGAAGTATTAATTTTTTAATTGAATTTATATATTTCTAATCCCGATAAGTGTCTCGTTAAATTTAATAAGTAACCTCCTCGTATTTTTTATCATCAAAGATGACAAGCTTTTAAGAACCGAATAGTTTCAACATTAGTTTCAGTTTCTTAGCGTATTGTCACAATTTGTTGTGAACGGGCAGGAATAAGGTATTTATTTTTACCTGATAAATTCTTATCTCCTTCTCCCAAAAAATTTGGGAGCCTACATTTGTTTAATTATAATGATTATAATCTAATAGCACTCTCGGAACTGCTTGTTATAACTTTTAAGTCTAAATTAAGAATTCGTTATTGTTCTGTATTCGGTGATTTATGTTTTAAACCTAATAAGCCAATACTCAAATTTACGGGGATCAAATGCTAATTATATGATCAAAACTATCTGATTTATACATTTTTTTACCCTTAAGTTAAGGGTGATTATTTTTAGAAATTCATTAACTCAGTTTCATGAAAGTTGAGTAATAAGAAGATCCAAAAAATACCAACCGCCCCACCACTTTTTGCATGCTGTGAATATCAGGTCTTGGAAGTGGATCTGTTCCGGGATCGGTAGTATCAATCAAGGCATACCTCTCTCGAATCAATTGTGCAAAAAAATTTAATTGCCCTACTGTTCTTTTTCGTTCTCCGATCAATCTTGCCAAAGACAAACCACTTTCTTCAATTGCGCTGGTAATAAATAGGCTATCTAAAGCTAAAATTTTTTCTACAATCACTTCCAAAAAATATGCTTTTCTTTGCCTTTATTACTGCGGTATTGCTGAAAGATCTCATTACTTTTTCAATAGATTCATTTATTTTGTTTTTGAGAAACCTCATGAAATAAAGGCATTAGTTTTCTCCCGTTGCAGGATTCACTTCATAGAATATTGCCGATATTTTTTTTCATATGAGTTCCTTATCATTTTATTTAACGGTGTTAATAAGTATGCCAATATGCTGAATCGTGATACGGATTTCATCATCTTTCTGAAGCGTAAAATCGCCAGAAGGTACAATACCCGTTCCTGTCATCACCAGACAACCATGAGGAAAAGAAGTCTCTCTATATAGATAGGATACCAGGTCCTGAAATTTCCGTTTGATTTGATTGATTGCTACCTGTCCTTCAAACATTATCTTTTGATCTCGAAGTATTTGCATTTGAATAAGCGTATCTGACGGAAGAGGTTGTTCTGTTACATAAATACAAGGGCCAACAGATGCGCTAGCATCATAAGTCTTGGCTTGTGGCAGGTACAAGGGATTCTCGCCTTCGATACTTCTTGAGCTCATATCATTACCTATCGTATAACCTATAATTTTTCCAGAAGTGGTAACCGCTAAGGTAAGCTCAGGCTCGGGAACATCCCAATTAGAATCTTTCCGAATATTGACTTTTTGGCCATGACCTACAGCACGGTATGCACTGGATTTAAAGAATATTTCAGGTCGGTCAGCTTCGTAAACGCGGGCATAAAAATCACTACCTCCTGCGTTTTTAGATTCCTCCTGCCTGCCGACTTTGCTTCGAAGATAAGTAACACCGCAGGCCCAAATTTCCTGGCTCTGAACGGGCGCTTCTATCTGAGATACGATAAAGTTTTCCGCTTCAGGATTTGGGCTTAAATCTTTCGTTGCTTTTTCCATTTTCGAATACAATTGGTCATCATTTATATAAATATCCCAATCCTGTCCTTCTATAAGAAAATAAGTATCTTCTTTCTCTATAACTATTCCTTTTTTTGTTTTGTACAATTTCATTGTATAATGTTTTATTAGTTAAAAAATAATAACAATTGATGTAGGTGTAAATATTGGCTCTCACAAATACCTGGCAAAAGCTTAAAATTGAATCTATGTTTCTTCATAATTGAAAATCCAAATTTAGAGGTATCAAGTGCTATTTATGTTATCAGTAATATCTAATTTATACATTTTTTTACCTTTGAATTAAAAAGGAGTAAGTTTAGTAATACATAAATTAATTTCAATGAAAGCTGAATTAATTGTTGACGCGCCGATAATTGATAAGAAGAAAATATGGATCAAGAAAATTGAAAAGCCTTATTTCGATCATCCCTTTCACTATCATCAGGTTTGCGAGCTTATCTGGATAGAAAAAGGCCACGGCAAACTTATTGCAGGTGATTACGTAGGTAATTTTTCAGAAGGAGATTTGATACTTCAAAATGCAGGATTACCGCATCTATACAGGAGTGATCCTATTTTTTATGATGAAAAGCAAAGATTAGTAACAAAAGTAACCGCCACGTATTTTTCTTCTTCCTTTGTTCCTAATATGATTGATGATACAGTATGTGTCTCCCTTTATAAAGATGCCTTGGCTAAAGCGGAAAGAGGATTACGTTTTTATGGACAAACCAAAAAAAATGCTATTGAGCTCATTAAGAAGATGATTAATTCAGTGGGATTAGAACAATTGGGTTATTTTCTTCAGGTTATTCATCTCATAATTCACTCAAAAGAATTTAAATTCATGGCCGGTGCGAGTTACAAAAACAACTTTAGTGAGGGAGATGTGAATCGTTTTAATGAAGTATATCAATTCCTTCTCCAAAATTTCAGTCAGGAGATTATGCTAAGTGAAATTGCCGGAATCTGCAATATGACTTCTAACTCCTTTTGCAGATTCTTTAAAGCCAAAACACAAAAAACTTTTACCCGGTTCCTTAATGAGATAAGAATAGGACAAGCTTGTAAACTGTTGCAAAATGAAGAGTATCCAATTAAGGACATTTATTACGAATGCGGATACAATAGTCCAGTAAATTTTTTTAAGTTTTTTAAACTCATCACCGGAAAAACACCAAAGGGATACCGTGAAAATATTAAAAAAATGGGGACAACAAGTAATTGACGATTTTACAAATTGTTATACAGGATTGTTGAACCATTATCACCAACCTGTATTTTTATGCAGATCAACTTAACGATAAAAAATATTTTCAGGGACATATTGGTCGGTTTTCAATATCGTTAATGATAAAAATCCCAACTAAAATTTCTGATATAGTTGGACTAAATCTGCACCAAAATATCATTTATAAAAACAGTAAAATTGATGAAGAGTCATATTACGACTCTACCTATTTTTTCTAATAATTCCATCTCTTACATCACCCTTCTTAGCCTTAATCGGATAGAGATATTTGAAATTTATAAAACAAAACCTACAACCCAAAGAACTTTACAAAATTTTGATTGATGGTTGCCTAAATCATGAAATCACCGCATTAAGAAACGATGCAATTTTTATTTGTTATGACCAAACTTTCGATAGTTATATAACAAGCGTCTTTGATAACCGAAAAGGGAAACCATGAGAACCACTACATATAAAATTCAAATCACCAAAAAATGATTGATACAATTAAAATAATTTTACTGCCAAAAGGCCTAAGCCAAAAGTGGGATATTAAATTGTTTGCAAATTGTTTGCAAATGAAAAAAGCAGTTATGAAATAAACTTCATAACTGCCTGATTTTCAAGTGGGCCCACCAGGACTTGAACCTGGGACCACCTGATTATGAG
>JBDSHT010000011.1:0-5558 GCA_039918315.1 Ginsengibacter sp.
TCGTCAACCGAATATTCAACAGTTCCACTCCCAATGAAAAACCAAGACAAGTATAAATAATACTCTTGCTAATTTCCTGGTGCAATGAACCTGCAATAAGTACCACTCCTATTACCACAAGGAATGAAAGTGCCAACATCTGAAGCGTTGGATGTTGATTGATAATTCGTGTAACCGGCCCTGCAAATACCATCATGATGATGATGGAAATTACCACCGCAATGATCATTACCATTACATTATCTACGAGTCCTACCGCGGTTAATATTGAGTCGAAAGAAAACACGGCATCGATCATTATTATTTGAAAAATAACAGCACCGAATCCAATGGGCTTTGTTATTTTCTTTTGCGCACCTTCCTCGCTGCTTCTTAGTTTATGATGAATTTCAAGTGTGCTTTTTACAATCAAAAATAACCCGCCTGCAAATAAGATTAAGTCTTTGATACTGAGTCCTAATGGCTCTTCGGAAATGCCTTCAAAAGCTGGTATCGAAATAACAGGATCTCTAAAACTGATGATCCAGTTGATGCAGAGCAAGAGCCCTACCCTGAACAACATCGCCAAAAGCAAACCGATGTTGCGTGCGGCCCGCTGCCTGTTTTGCGGCAGTTTACCGGATACGATTGAGATAAAAATTATATTGTCTATTCCTAACACAATCTCCAGGAAGGTAAGCGTCAGCAAACTTATCCATATAGCGGGATTTGTAAAGTCGGGAAGCATGAATTCCATTGTCTTTATTTTTTAATTTGATTACCCATTTAAGACATCCTGCTTTTGTGTGGGCACATTCAAGACAGTTGGGTTTTGTAATTTATTTTTCTTTCTACTCAGAAGTAGTTTGAGGAAAACCGGCCCTGTGGTTAGTAACACAATTCCGATTACGATTTTTTCAAGGTGCTCTTTGGCCCATGCATTTTCGCCCAATAAAAATCCTGCGGATACAATACTGGCTACCCATAAAAAACTACCCAGGATATTGTAGAACGAAAACTTCGAAGGATTCATTCTTACCATGCCGGCCACGATAGGCGCAAACGTGCGAATGACCGGAAGAAAACGAGCGATGATGATAGCTCCGCCACCTTTCTTTTCGTAAAATACTTGGGCCTGCAACAGGTATTTTCTTTTGAACAACCAACGATCTTTAGTGAATAAAATATCTGCTTTGGTACCGAACCAATAGCCCACGAAATTTCCGAGGACACCGGCCACCGTAATTAAACCAACCCAAAAAATAAGATTGACAACCGGCTCTGCAAAAGGCGACAAAGTATTGGCAATGATCATTCCTGCAATGAAGAGTAATGAATCGCCTGGTAAAAAGAACCCAAAGAAAAAGCCTGTTTCAATAAATACGATCAGTGCTACGATGTACAATCCGCCATGCTGTACAATCCACTCAGGATTGATAAGATTCTGAAAAAGTTCGATGATAGTTTCCATAATTAATGTCTGGTTGTTTTATTCATAAAGTTTGCATCCCTCATTATGTGGATACCGTTGTTGCCGAGAGCTGAAGATCAAAAAGCATTTTTTCATTGAAGAAAATAATACTGCCGTGGAAGCAAAAAATATTTGCACCAGACGATCAATCGCCTCAAAAGGAAAAGATTAAAAAAGTGTGTAGTGAAAAAGTAAGAGATAGTAAGCCGGCTTGGGTAACAGGTATAAGTTCGCTGGCGAAAAATCAGAACTTTTATTAAATACAATCGCCACTGTATTGTTATAAAGATTTTCAACATTTGCCCGATTTACCAGAACCACTGAACGCCTTATGGTATTCAATTTCAGAGACTGGGCAGGTAATTGATTTTCTGTTGTCTCAAGATTATTTAAGGAAGCATTCTGCGAATAATTGTCTGCCGTATTCTTTAATGCAGGAGAAGCAATGCAAATTCCATTTAAAAACATGAACATAACAGCAAGGATGCTTTTTGTAAAACTGTTATGAATTCTGCGAGGCATTATTGTGGTTAATTTTTAGGTGGCAAATATATCCGAAAAATAAAAAGATAAATGTTATTGTTTTAATAAATGGGGAATTTTTTGAAGAGGGAATATATAAACTATTTTATCAGGTTATTGCGCCTCTTTGCACTTTTGATGTAAGGAAAAAAATCTTGCGAAGGGGAAATAGTAAATAAAATGTCAAAATTATTTTAGGCGCAATAAGCCAATAGCTTTCCATTTTTAACTCCGCCTAATTTTAACTCTCTGACGGTAAAAACTTCAAATTCTTCTAAATGTTTTTTCAGACGTTTAGTAACACATTCGTCAAGCAAAATTTTCATTGAGCATATTTGGTGAGGTTTCAATAAGTTTTTGCGACATTTCAAGAAGCCGTAAAACCTGGGTTTTGGTTACGCCCTCAAAATCTTCAAGGAATGTTTCAATAGAGTCGCCTGTTTCCAAATAGTCAAATAGATTCTTTATAGGAACTCTTGTGCCATAAAACACAGGTGTGCCTCCTAAGATTTCTTTATCAATATTTATTACTTGCCCGCCCATTGGTCTGCATTTTGTTTCAGTGTCTAAATTACGCATTTTTTTAGCCAATGCTTGTGTCCCTAATTTAATTTACTCGACAAAAATCCCCTGATCTATAAAACGCAGCCGCCGTCTTGTCTCCCAACAAACAGCTTCCAGAAATAGTAGCAAAAAAAAATGTGAAGCCGAGTTCGAAAACATGTATCCATAAAGTTAAGTCATGATAGAACATTGTTCGACCCCGCTGGGGTCGGATGTTTATAGATTAATGTCCCTCCCTAAAAACATGTGACCCCATCGGGGTCATACCAAACCGTAACGCCTGTCTTCAACTGCAACATTTTGAAACACCCAACACTCATCTCTCATAATTAATTTTATTCCTTTCTTCTTTCTTCCAATTTTTATTCATAATTAGTCTGCCATCCTGAGCCTGTCGAAGGGCATCACTCTTCTTCATACACCTCATGTTCTTCCGGTTTATAATTTGCCTTTAATTCAGCAAGTTTTTTCTTGCCATAAGCAAGCCTTGTTATAAACACGTACAACACAGGAACAATAAATATAGCAAGAGACGTGGCGGCTAACATTCCGCCAAATACAGTCCAGCCAATAGTCTTACGTGATTCTGCTGCAGCGCCGGTAGCAAATGCCAGCGGTAGCACACCGAGAATAAATGCAAGTGATGTCATAACGATGGGGCGTAAACGAAGTTTTACCGCAGAGATGGTTGCTTTGATTAAATCCATTCCACTATCCACTCTTTCTTTTGCAAACTCTACAATCAATATGGCGTTCTTGGCTGCCAGTCCAATCAATGTTATCAAACCAATTTGTGCATAAATATTGTTGGTAATATTGGGTAATAAAGTCAATACAATAATAGAACCTAATGCCCCAATGGGCACCGCAAATAAAACTGAAAAAGGAACGGACCAGCTTTCGTACAAAGCAGCAAGGAAGAGGAATACAAACACGAGAGACACTATGAATATCATCCCGGTTTTATTCCCGGCTTTTATTTCTTCAAGACTCATTCCTGAAAATTCGTAACCATAACCGGCGGGTAAAAACTTCGCCGCAGTTTCCTGCAATGCAGTGATAGCCTGCCCGCTACTATATCCGGGTTTTGAACTTCCGTTTATTTCTATCGACCGGTTTACATTATAATGCGAAATCAAAGAAGGGCTCTCAATCACTTTCGAAGTGATCAAAGAACTTAAAGGAATCATATTTCCCTGTTCATTTCTTACATAGTATTTGCCAATCTCGCTTAGCGATGAACGATATGTACTATCAGCCTGCGTTACCACTCTAAAGTTTCTACCGTAGAGTGTAAATTGATTTACATATGAGCTGCCCAATAAAGTGGACAACGTTCGGTACACATCTGAAACATCTACCCCCAACTGCCTTGACTTATCACGATCTACATCTACCTGGTAACTTGGAGTATTGGTTGTGAAGAATGTAAATGCCTTTCCTATTTCCGGTCTCTTATTTAATTCTGCAAGAAAATTCTTTGCTACTTCGCCAAATTTCTGGATGTCATCAGTGCTCGTCGTTTGCTCCAACTCAAATGTAAAACCTGCTGTTCGGCCCAATCCCGGAACTGGTGGTGGCGCAATAGGTTGTATTCTTGCTTCTTTAATATCCGCGGTTTTTTCCTGGATCTTTCTTATCACGCTCATTTCATCCTGGTCTTTACCTTTTCTTTGATCCCAGGGTTTCAGCATGATCCACATCGTACCCACATTTGGTTTGTTAGAACCCTGGATAAAGTTGTAGCCGGCAAGACCGCCAACCACTGATACTTCGGGAATAGATTTTATCCGGCCAACCAATTCTAATAACATAGCATAACTCCTTTCTGTCGAAGTGGCCTCAGGCATTTCATAAGTTGCCAACAAACTTCCTTCATCTTCCTGTGGAATAAATCCTGTGGGTTTATTTTTAAACAGAAAAAACAATACAATAAATATGGCGATTAAAAGTGTGAGGACGTAGGGTGTCTTTTTAATCCATGATGCAACTCCCCTTGTATAAGAATTAGTGATTTTACCAAAACGGCTATTGAAGGCAGCAAAGAATTTTTCCAAAAAGTTTTTCTTATCATTTTTTCCTTTAGAATGACGTAGCATGATGGAACACAACGCAGGAGTAAGTGATAGCGCAACGAACGCAGAAATAATTACAGACACGGCAATAGTGATTGCAAATTGCTGATATAGCTTTCCTACAATTCCCGGAATAAATCCAACAGGAACAAATACTGCTGCGAGTATTAATGCAATGGCTACAACAGGTCCTGAGATATCCTGCATCGCTTTTCGCGTAGCTTCTTTAGCTGATAAATTATATTTGTCTATATAATGTTGCGCAGCCTCTACCACAATTATGGCATCATCTACCACGATTCCGATAGCGAGTATAAATGCAAATAAAGTGAGGGTATTGATCGTGAAATTAAAGAGGACAAAAAATATAAATGTTCCTATCAACGAAACAGGAATCGCCAACACCGGAATTAACGTAGCGCGCCAATCCTGTAAAAATAAAAACACCACTAACACCACTAATATCAATGCTTCAATCAAAGTAAAAACTACTTCTCTAATAGAAGCCTGCACCACAGAAACCGTTTCACTGGGTATCAGGTAATCCATATCATTTGGAAATGTTTTCTTTAATTCTTTAAGCGTACTGAGAATTCCTTCATAAGTCGCGAGTGTATTTGCATCTGGAGTTTGATATACAATAACGTAGGTCGCAGGCAAACCATTCACGGTAGAATTATGACCATAATTAAATTTGCCTAATTCTACCCTGGCAATATCTTTCATGTACACAATGCTACCTGTTGCAGGATTATTGCGCACGATAATATTTTCAAATTGCTCCGCCGTATTGAGCCTGCTATTGGTCAATACATTGTATTCAAAACTTTGCTGGCCAGGTTGAGGGAGACCTCCGATTGTTCCCGGTGCTACCTGTATATTCTGGTCATTAATTGCAGCGCTCACATCAGCAGGAGTAAGTTTCAATGCGGCTAACTTTTCCGGGT
>JBDSHT010000012.1:0-6166 GCA_039918315.1 Ginsengibacter sp.
CTTGCTTCTTGCGAAGAAAGTGATGGACATTTATTGTTACATGAGTTTGAAAAAAAGGTTAGAGAAGTTATTTTCCTGCTCTCACCCCAACGCCAAAAGGTTTTTAATTTAAGCCGCGACGAGGGCCTCACTCATGACCAGATTGCGCGTATGCTGAATATTTCCAAATCCACAGTAAACATTCATCTGGTTGAATCGAGAAAATTTATACGGCTCCATCTCTCTAAGTCAATCGACATTTCCTTACTTATATATTTTTTGGGGAAAATCTAAATTTTCTTCTGATAGGAATAGATACTCCATTCATTTCTGAGGCGGTAGCCTGAAAAAATGGACGGTTTGATTGTAGCAAAATGGATATAGAAATGATCATGCGTCAGGTGGCCAGATGGTATGATGTTGAAATTGAGTATTCATCAAAAATTAAAGAACGGTACACCATAAATATTTTAAGAAATCTACCTGTTTCAAATCTATTAAATTTTTTAGAATTGGGTGGCGGAGTAAGTTTTAAAATTAAAGGGGGAAAAATAACTGTAATGCAATAAAAAAAAGTTTGAAAATCAATAAATACCATCACGGTGAGGAATGTGTAAAGTAGTTTATTATTGAATTGTAAATTTCTTTAAAAATACACATATTTATTTTTTGCAAAACTGAAGTACTTGATTTATATTTGAAGCGGTAACGTACACGAATCAAAATTACACGCTCTGCTTCCGAGACTGTAATACAATAATTTTTTTTTGGGAAATCAATAAATAAAATCACGGTGAGGACTTCTAATTATTTAATCTAAAAGGAACAAAAAAAATGAAACAAAATTCTTTTTGCAGGCTGCCATTTATTAGCAAACCTCCAGTTAAATTCTGGAGAATTATGAAATTAAATACTATCCTTTTATTGGTTACCTGTTTACAGGTTAGTGCCAAAAACTACCAGGAAGTAGTTACCATGGAGCTAAATAATACCACTTTGGAAAATGTTTTTAAAGAGGTTCCAGAAACAGAAGTTCCGGAAAAACCCTCTGCACCCCTTCTCATCCAGGTAAAAGGACATGTTATAAATGAAACAGGTGAATCTCTTGCCGGCGCATCAGTTAAAATTAAAGGCACTCAAACTGGGGTTAGTTCAGATGCCCAGGGAAATTTTGAAATACAAGTATCTGATGGAGGCGGTGTTCTTATTATATCTTATGTAGGATATATAACTCAGGAAATTAAAATCAATTCGTCTTCCACTTTAAGTATTATTTTAAAAACAGAACCTAAAACAGATGAGGAGATAGTGGTAGCAACAGCTCTGGGGGTTAAAAGAAATTTAAAATCTTTAACTTATAGTACCCAAACTGTAAACCCAAAACAATTAACTGAAGCTAGAGAGATAAATATTTTAACCTCTCTGCAAGGTAAAATAGCAGGGATGTCTATAACTACTTCTGGATCTGGGATAGGAGGCGAAGTGCGTGTAGTCTTACGCGGTAATCGATCCATTGATGGAGATAGTCAGCCACTATATATAATCGATGGTGTACCTGTCTCAGGGAGTCCTTCCGATTTAAGCCCTGACAATATCGCTTCAATCAATGTATTAAAAGGTGCTAATGCTGCTGCGCTGTATGGAAGTGATGCACAAAATGGTGCAGTCATCATTGAAACTAAAAAAGGCACTTCTGGAACCCATGTAAGTTTGAGTCAAACATATATGGTGCAAGAGCCTTATAAACTGCTGCCATTTCAAAATGTTTATGGCCAGGGATATTCCGGTATTTATAGTGGAAATGCCGAAGCTGCCTGGGGGCCAAAAATGACCGGTCAAATGGTTGACACCTGGTCTCTAAATCCTGAAGATGCAGGAAAACAATATCCTTTCCTTCCGAATCCTAATAACAAGATTGACGTATTTCAAAAAGGTAATAATATGGCCACAAATATTATAGCCAACATGGGTGGTGAGAAAGTACAAGCCGTGTTTTCTTACACTTACACCAGTGGAAAAGGCATTTTGCCGAACAACGATCTGGATAGAAATAATATTTCAATGCGAATAAATAGCAAACTCACAAGTCGGCTTTCTTTGGATTCAAAGATTGAGTATATGCAACAAAAGATTGAAAATATTACTTCTGAAGGCTCCGGGAATTTAAATCCCCTTTATCAAATTTATACGATGCCTTCTAATATCCGTACTACAGATTTGAGAAAGTATGAATTTTTAGATGCAGAAGGAAATAAACGCCAAAATTGGTGGAATCCATCCTCTCAGGATGGTGAAAATCCATATTGGGTTTTAAACCGGGATTTGAATAGTAATTCAAAAAGGAGAGCACTTGTTATGACTTCTCTAACCTATAGTTTTTCTAAGGAAATTAATTTGATGGTTAGGGCCTCCTATGATGGTTCAAATGGCACATTTAATAGAAAGTGGAGCAATGGAACATATAACGTAGCTGCATTTGGAATGTATTGGGAAGGTCAACAGCAGAATATGTATATGAATAACGATTTTCTTTTGTCTTACAATCCTAAAATAAATAGTAACTGGAGTGTAAAGCTCAATGCAGGGGGAAATATGGCAAAATTTAGAAATAGCTCCCTTGTTTCTAATACCGGGGACGCATTACTTGCTCCAAATCTTTTTGCAATGTCTAATACTAATATGCCTGTTACAAGTTTTGATCCTGGCGCTAGATATAATAAGAATGCGTTGTATGCTTTTTCTACCATAGCTTGGAAGAATTCAGTATTCCTGGATATTACAGGACGAAATGACTGGAGTTCTACTTTGCCTGAAAATAGCAGATCCTATTTTTATCCTTCCGTAGGACTAAGTGCAGTTTTGAGCGACTTAATTCCCTCATTACCTAAAACGATTTCTTTTGCAAAAGTTAGGGTATCATTAGCAAATGTTGGAAATGATACAAGACCATATATGTTCCAACGTACTGCCAATTTTATTGCTGGCGGTACAAATGGCTTTTTGGCACTAAGCAGTTTGCTCCCCAACCCTAATCTCGTACCTGAAATGTCAAAATCTACTGAAATTGGCTTGGACCTCCGATTATTTAATAATAGAGTAGGTATCGATTTTACAGCTTATGAAACCGATACGAAAAATCAAATATTTGCTCTAAGCCTACCAGTCGGATCGGGAGCAAGTAGTTATTTCACAAATGGTGGTAATGTTCAAAATAAGGGAATCGAAATAGTGGTTTCTTCCACGCCAATTAAAACGGCAGATTTTAATTGGGACTTAAATCTAAATTTTGCTTCCAATAAAAGTAAAGTCACTAAGATTTCCGATGAGATATCGAAACTTACTCTTGAGAGTGATGATTCATATTTCAAAGATTTTGTGATTGAAGCAGGAGCACCGTTTGGCCAACTTTACGGTAGAGGATGGCAGAGAGATGATAAAGGAAGGGTCATAGTGGGTTCCGACGGAATACCTCTTTTGACTGAAGGAAAAACAGTATTCCTTGCCAATTTTAATCCAAAATGGACAGGCGGGCTTTTAAATTCTTTTTCTTATAAAAACTTCAGTATTAGTTTTGTAATAGAACACAAGCAAGGCGGAACAATGGTTTCCCAGTCAAATGCGGTTATAGATGCTCTAGGCCTGTCAGAAAGAACAATTCAAGGTCGTGAAGGTGGATTGGTTTTTGGCGAAAATTTCTTTAGTAAAGAAACTGCTGTCTTAGAAAATGGTACTCACAATAATATTAGTTTAAAATCACAAGATTTTTGGACCACAGTTGGTGGTTTAAATAACCCGGTTGGAGAGCCATTCGTTGTTAGCTGCACTAATACTCGTCTTCGTGAGGCTACAATAGGTTATTCCCTGCCCAAGTCCGTATTTAGTTCTTTACATTTATCTGATGTAAAAATTTCACTTGTTGGTAGAAACTTATTCTTTATTTCAAGAGCATCGCTTTATGCAGATCCTGATATTATGCCTGGAACTGAAAAGATTTACGATGGATTTCAAAGTTTTAATCCTCCTTCCTCCAGGTACTACGGTTTAAATCTAAAAATTGGATTTTAAACTAGTTCAAAAATTAATTATTGATTAAAAGATTAAAAAAAAAGTATGAAAAAAAATATAATATTAAGTGTCAGTTTTAGATTGATTTACTTATTCATTGCATCATTAATAATTATTTTTTCATTGAATTCCTGTACGAAGAATTTTAATGAAATAAATACACCAGAAAATGTAATTAATGCTGATAAAATAGATATTGGACTACTCGGGCCAGCTTTTGCGCAAGCCCAGTATGAAGGCATGATCCAGCAAAGAACTCTTTTTCAGGTTATGCATAATTTATTCTGTGACCATTATGCGCAGTATTTTGCTACCACACATCCTAATTTTCCCTCTGATCAATTTCAAGAACCTAGTGCTTGGACTGGTGACTATGGATGGGATTATATTTATTCAATCCCTTTGCCGCAGCTTTATTTCGTAGATAATTTTACTAAGGAAAAGAAACTTGATTTGGCACATGCCATGACTAGTGTTTGGAAGGTGGAAGTGTATCATAGATTGACAGATATATGGGGGCCAATAATTTATTCGCAATTTGGAAATGGGAAGAAAAACGTAGAATATGATTCACAGGAAGATATTTACCATAGTTTTTTTAAGACATTGGATACTGCAGTTGCAATTCTCAAACAACATACGGGGGGAACAGCTTTTGGTAATAATGATCTGGTATACAGAGGTGATGCTAATAAGTGGTTAATTTTCGCGAATTCTTTGAGATTGAGGCTTGCGATGAGAATAGCTTATGTAGAACCAACTTTAGCGAGATCTGAAGCTGAAAAAGCAGTTGTGGGTGGGGTCATGACAAAAAATGAGGATAATGCCAATGTATTAACTACACTGAATTCTTTAAATGGTTATGCAAAAATTACTTACATAAACGAATTCAGGATGACTGCTACAATGGAAAGTGTGATGGTGGGTTTTGCAGATCCTAGAATAAGTGAATATTTTGCACCTGCTGAGGTAGGCGGAGGTTATAAAGGAATTAGAAACGGATTGACAGTTGCTGATAAAGGTGACCGATTAAACCTACAGGCTACGCATTCTTTTATTGGGCAAAAATGGAGACCTATTGCAAATGGAGGCACCAATCCTCCATTGAGAGTAATGTGTGCTTCTGAAGTTTACTTTTTAAGAGCTGAGGGCGCATTAAGAGGATGGAATATGAATGGTACTGTGCAAGAATTATATAATGAAGGCATCCGCAAGTCCTTAACAGAAAGAACTGCGGCTAGCCCGTCTGACATAGAAAATTACGTCAATAGCTTAAATAAGCCATCTCCGGTTAACGATAAATGGAATACGCCGGCCATGTCTGATATTACGGTCGTTTATCAACCAGCAAGAACCTTTGAAAAGAAATTGGAGCAAATTATAACTCAAAAGTGGATAGCTATATATCCAGATAGTTATGAAGCGTGGGCTGAAAGAAGAAGAACTGGATACCCGGTGGGATATCCAATAATAAAATCATTAAATCCAGATGTTCCTGAAAATGCTCAAATGAGAAGACTGACCTTTGCAATTGGTGAGTACACTACAAATGGTCCGGCAGTTGAAGCAGCCAAGGGTAAACTAGGTGGACCAAATAACAATGCTACTAAGCTATGGTGGGATGCCAAATGATAAAATCAGTTATTAGTGGTTTGAAATATATTGAAAATGAGTTTCACTATTTTGGAAAATCTAAGGAAAAAAATAAGTTTAATGCAATAAAACAAGTGGCAATGTAGTCAGAAATAGTACGTTTTTTGCAAGGGAATTGATTGCCTTTTGGTTTGCAAAATGAATAGTGACAAGATTTTTAGGCTAACAACTTGAGAGCAATATTTTGGTGTTGAAACATTAATGCAGACGGTCTGAAAAGGCCGTCTTTTTTATTCATTAATGTTACACTTTATGGCGAAAATCTGATTTAGAACATCAATTTTTGTAACAGTGAGTTCAAAAATAGTTGGCAAAACCGCCTGTAAAATTGTCTGGTTAAGGATTTCAGAAGAGTTTACTGAAATCAATTCCCATAAACTTTACTATAATTCTTTCTGAACAAATGGTTTAAAATAATTTAACAACTTTTTTTCAATTGAATAGATACTCTATGCATTTCCTGCGTCCT
>JBDSHT010000013.1:0-6686 GCA_039918315.1 Ginsengibacter sp.
CTGTTGCTACTTTTGGTGAACCCACTTTTATTTTGACTGCTTTAAAGCCACGGTTTATATATCCTGTAACTTCTCCAATCAATTCATCGGTCGAATAAGATAACCAGCCACCACTTCCATAAATGGACACTTTTTCACGATGGGTTCCTAATAATTTATGGATGGGTAATCCAAGACATTTGCCCCAGGCATCCCACATGGCAATGTTTACTGCAGCTTGCGCCCATCTCAGTATTCCCTGGTTTCCAAAATATTCTGCGAGGTCATCCAATTTTTTATAAACAACTCCTGTTTCATTCGCTTTGTAGCCTTTCAAAATGGGAAGTACATCTTTTAATGCTCCGGCAATTGCATTGGGTGAATACTGGAATGTCAGAAGATATGATTCACCAATGATTCCATTCTCTAACTGCAGTCGCAGTACCAGAAAAGAAATTTCTGAAAGCGTGTGTGTAGCATCTGAAATTGGTTTTTTTAAAACAGTAGATGCCTTAAAGATTTTGGCGCTACGAATGGCTGTGTCTGAAGTCATTGTTGGAATATCTGGCATTTTCGACTTTATGTTATTTTTAGTAGAAATAGATATCCAAACATATTTTATTGCCACAATATAACGTGACATTATTTTGCCCAATCCTTGTTTTATTCTGATATTTTTTGAATTAGTCTATTGCGAGCGGTAGGATTTTTATTTGATTATCGAAATCTCTTGTTATACTCGTTTACAATTTTTATTATGTCGTCATACTCATATCCTCTTTTGTCTATTTTTTTAACGAGCTCAGGATAATGGAATGTAAGGTGGCGGAGGAGTACTTTAAAAGTTTTTCTATTTATCTCCAGGTTTTTATTATTTTTCACGGCAACATAAAATACCCCATAATCATTTAAGTAATCGTAACCATAATATTTTGAATAAGTGTAAAGAATGATTTTGCCGTCAGCAACTAAAAGCATTAATTTTTCCTTCCCGCCAACAAGCATATTATCTACCCAAAAAAGCGAACCTATTACGCTCGCTATATCAGATGGTTTTACTATTATTATTGAATCGGTATTTTTTTTAAAGACAGTTAAATATTCAATTTCTAATCGCTGCGGAAACGGGAATCTTGCAAGGCATTTCAACGTGTCTCCTTTTTTTGTAATGAGTATTGCATGCCTGTCTAATTCTTTAATAGGTAACAACTTGTCTTCGTTATGAACTTTGCTGTCATTCTTTTCCTTGCTCGTTTTATTTTGAGCAGGGGCGCTTATTACTCCGAGGAAAGCCAGAAGTATGAACAGCGACTTGATAGTAATCCAGTGCATCTGGTTTTTCTTTCCCAAACTTATTGCCTTTTAAAATTTGTTTATAAAATGTCTTCAGCAAAGAACGCATTTTAAGCAATTTACTTCTCATTAAATTCAGTCGCTGATGCACAGTTTGGGATTCCGTTAACTGAAAATTCATTTCGCTTAACCGCTATCATATTCTGCTTACTGGCAATTGTGTTTATTTAACTATTGGAATCTCTTGTTGTACTCGTTTATAATTTTTATTATGTCGTCATATTCATATCCTCTTTTGTCAATTTTTTTAACCAGCTCAGGATAATCGAATGTAAGGTGGCGGAGGAGTACCTTGAATGTTTTTTTATTTATCTCCAGGTATTTATTGTTCTTTACAGCAACATATAATACCCGATAATCTTTTGCGTAAGAATAAAGAGTGATTTTACCACCTGCTACCAAAAACATTAATTTTTCTTTTCCACCAACATATATCCTTTCAATATAAAAATATGCCGTGGTGATACTTTTTATTTCATTTTCTTTTACTTCGATTGTTGAATCTGAACCCTTTTTATACGCCATATAGTAGAGATCATTCAGGGAACCGGAAGGCAGTCTTACCAAGCATTTCAAAGTATCATCCTGTTTTGTAATCATCACGCCATCCATGCCTTGTTCTTTCAGGAGCATTGCCTCTCTCTGTTTTTTATCAAATATGTCGTACGTTTCTTCGCTCGTTTTATTTTGTGCAGATGTGGTGAATACGTTTAGTGAGATCAACAGCAGAAACAGCCATTTGATTTTAGATCGTTGCATAAAATTTTTCTTTTCCAGACTTGTTCTCTTTTACAATTCTTTCGTAAAATGTCTTCAGCAAAGAAAGCATTTTATGCAATTTACTTCACATCAAGTTCAATCGCTGTTGCAGAGTTTGGAATCACATAAAATGAAAAGTTATTTCCTTTAATCGACCTGACACTTTCGTTACTGATAATTGTATTCTTTTTCTCCGGGCTATTGAAGTCTGTCATTTTGGAAGCTGATACTGTGTAACATTTTTGTTTTGAATTAAAAGAAACTCCGAGATCAGCAAGATTAAAATGTAGATTCTTTTTTGTGGATGAAAAATTTAAGACCAGGAGAGTTAATTTCTTCTTTTTTAAATCCCAGGCTGCCTGGAGTTGAATATGGCTATCGGCATCTTTATTTTCAATTTTCAGTGGATAAGCAATAGATAGTTTGTTTAGGAATTCATAAGCCTTTCCAACGGAAGACAGGAAAGCAGCGTCTTTAGGAACATTGATAATATTTTCTCCCCAGCCATCTGAAAAATTTACAAAATTAGCAAAGGCAAAATCACCCCCAAAATTTTGAAACTGTATGAACTGATCTAACACACTCATCCCATATTCCCAGCGAACAGCTTTTGTAAAAAGTGTTTCTTTATCATTAGCGTCTTTAGGCTTGTTCAGCCCATCGGTGCCTTTTCCTTTTCTTTCCAAAGGTGCTCTGAATTCTGTATGGCAAAGTTCAATATTGGTATTGTGTTTTTTGTTGAATGAGGCCAGGACTTTTATATCATCAGCCAGTTCTTCCATACTACCGCCCCGGTTAGTGATCACGTCAATATAGGGATACGCAATCTCCAGCATCTCTTTAAACTTTGCATGGAACAACCAATAATTGCCCATAACTATTTTTATTTTAGGATCTACTTTTTTCATTTCCTTTGAAAATTCAACGCACTTATTTGCGTAAGTGATAGCATCTAATCTGCGATACGTTTCATTATCAAGCTCCCAATATTTTACGTTTAAAGGCTGCGCATGTCCTGCTTTTTTTCGAAGCTCATTATTAGGATTATTGCAAAAGTCTACCCAGTCACGCGCATTTTCAGGAGTGCCAAACATTACAGGCACACAGATGAAAGGTTCCTGATTGGTCATGCGGCAAAAGTCAACAAACTCAATAGTGCCAACATCATTTACCAACACATTGCCCCACCAGGTTTCATAGTTTACAGGACGTTGGGTACGATCACCAATCCCATCGCGCCAGTTGTAAAGTGATGCAAAACATCCACCGGGGAATCGCATGATGGCTGATGGGATTTTGCTTTTCGTTAATTCAACAACATCGTTTCTCCAACCGTTTCGATTATTAGCCGGCATTAGAGAAAGCAAATCAAAAGCAACTTTCTTTTGATGATCCAGTTTGATGGCAAACGTTGCATATCCTTCATAATCCATTGCGGGAAAACTTGTTTCAAAGAGATTGAACTGTATCGTATTGATGGATAGTTTTTTCTCTGCAAGTGGTTTAGTTATATCACCGTTGGAATAGAGGCCCACCCTAACTTCTATGATTCTATCTGAAAATTTATCTGCTGAAAAAT
Organism: Ginsengibacter sp.; assembly: GCA_039918315.1. GTDB lineage: Bacteria > Bacteroidota > Bacteroidia > Chitinophagales > Chitinophagaceae > Ginsengibacter. Next base: position 3,671 of record JBDSHT010000013.1, read on the forward strand.
AGGATCCGTTGCTGAATAATCCTGAGAATTTATATCCCATATTTTTATGTACATACACACTATCCTGCGCAAAAAATATGGCATCAGTTTTGGATTTATTATCCAGTGAAATAAAATTTTTACCATGCGCACTCGGCCAGTAATTATCATTCACTTTTGTGAAACCGGATAGCATGTCTTCCGAATTCTTTTTTAAATACCACTTGCTCTCATCATACCCGGTATTCCACCAGTCTTCGAGTTCTGGTTTTGCCCGGTCATACTCTAACCATCCTTGCCCTAAAACCTTTTTAGTTTCTTCAAAGTCTCGGTTGTACAGCATTTCTGTCCAGGGATTTTCGCTGCGGCCAAAGCCTAATTCCATCATGCTTCCATACAACAACGGACTAACTGGTTTAGCAACCGTAATTTCTTTTTTAATAAAAATGGTTTTCGTTTGTGCTACGGCGTTAGTAACTGTAGTAATCAACAAGCCAAACAAAAGATACTTTGAAAAATGTTTCATCGTACTTGCGAAAATTTGCATGTTGATTTTTTGTTTTAGTAGCATTAATTATTTGGAAACTTTATAGTAAGAGCCCTAATACAGGTTGCGATTATTGTATCATATTTACCGTTTAATCGCCATCAACTATCAAAATATGAGGTCGTTCATCTGGGTTTCTGGTGGAGACAACAACATTGTTGAGTTTTAATCCTTTTACATGTCGTGCATAAACACCATTCGCGGGTACAATTACACTATCGCGGTCGAAAGGATATATTCCGGCCCACCAACCATTTAAATACGCTAAGGTTAGTTCAGGTACTTTTTTATTTAAAAAATCTTTTTTAGTTGCCCCACCATTAGTTTCTAGAATCATGTTATTAATCTGGACATCTTCAATTTTATGACCGGGAAGACCACTGATAAAAATAAGTGAGTTTTTAGGAGTTATGCCTTCTTTGAAAGCAGGACAATCTTTTGCTACTTGTTCAAATTTACAAGTGATATTGCTAAAAATAAATCCTTTCATTTTACCAATAGGTGCCATTTCCATTGGAGCATCTACAGCCGCCCGTTGCTGATAAAGAGCCATATAAATTGGCACTCTTACATTCTGCATCGATAGTCCATTAAATACCATATTTCCCATCTCACCTCCCTCACACAATTCAAATTGGATACCCACATGTCCTATCTCTTTAAACACGCAATTACTCACCGTGACATTTTCAATACTACCTCTCGATAGCAGCCCGATACGGATTGCATCCCATTTACTGGTAAACGTACAGTTGGTAATGGTAACATCACGGCAGGGTTTATCTTTTCTTGAACTCTGAAGGCATAAACAATCATCTGATGCTATGAGATTGCAATTTGATACTCTAACGCCAACACAACCATCAAAATCTAAGCAGTCATTTGTATAAAGTTGGGAGCTATTAATAGTGACGCCATCAACAATAATATCTGTGCAGTATAACCATGCTGTTGCCCAACTGGGCGTGTTTGTAATGAAGATGTCTACCATTTTTAACCTGTTACATTCTACAAAACGAAAAACCATCGGACGATTCTCTTGTGGATCGCCTTTTACGGGAAACATTTTAGCATTACCATCAACAGTGCCACCACCGGAAATGGTTATATTTTGAGCATCTTTAGCAAATACAAGGCATCGATTTAAATCAAACTCTTTTTTATACATGTGCTTGTAGGTATCGGTAGTATAGTCGTTAATATTCCCGCTTCCTTTGAGTGTAGCACCCGACTCAATTTTTAGATGTACATTGTCTTTCAGGTAAATGGTACCTGTGATAAAAACACCGTTTGAAATAACCACTGTTCCACCGGTTTTTGTGCATTCGTCAATTGCTTTTTGAATAGCAACGGTGTTTACGGTTGTTCCATCTCCCAAGGCACCATAGTCAGATATGTTATAATCTTTTGCAAATAAAAGTGTTGGCAAACAGAAGAGTAATATTACAGTTAGCTTTTTTAGATCACTAGTTTTATAAAGAAATTTTGTCATTTTATTTGTAGTATAAATGTGTTGTGAAATATCCTTATAAATCGATTACCTATTAAAATTTTGTCATCTTCAAGATAGTCAATGCGACCAAATATTTTCTATTCAAAAAATGCTTCATGGTTTATTTTATTTGGTAGATTGGTATTATTTCAGCGTTATTTTAAAAGCAATCGCTTTGATACTATCGGATTGAAACTTTTTAATTGGTGTTTTAAGCTGAACGTGCCCATCTACCCATTTCCAGGAGATATTCTTTTTAGAATTGATTGCCTGTATAGACTTGATATTCTGCACGTCTTTTTTTATTGATTTTAAATCAATGGCTTGCACACCTTTATCAGAAAGGTTTAACACGATAGCATAAATGGCCTTATTGTTTTTACTCCTTGTATAACGAACGCTGCCCTCCGCCTTTTCATCACCTTCTCCGAAGGTTATCCAGGGCCTGGTGTTGTAAATTGATTCTCCATTTATCTTTAACCAGTTGCCTATACTTTTCAACGTGGAGACAGTACGTGGACTAAATGAGCCATCAGTTAATGGATCTACATTTAAAAGTAAATTCCCGTTTTTAGAAACTATATCGGATAAAAAAGAAATCAAATCGTTCGGAGATTTCCAGGACGTATCAAACTTTTGATAGAACCAGGTTTTATCTTTCATAGAATCATCAGTGAGCCATGGGTAGGGAGTAATTTTTTCCTCTTTGCCCCGCTCAAAATCGAGCACGCCAGTATGTTTGTGAACATCTTCTCCTTTTTGCGTAACCACTCCCTTAATATTGTTTCTGTTGGCCCAATTATAATAAAAAACAAACATTTTTTGCCGGTCTATATCTTTAAGGTTATCATTAAAATCCATATCAAACCAGATTAAGGAAGGCTTGTATTTTATGACAACCTCTTTAATTTTATCAAGCCACAGTTTTTTAAAAGACTCACTTTCCGGAGCACCTTTTTCGTGCGGCATCGTGTAAAGGCCTGAATAGGCTGAATCTG
>JBDSHT010000014.1:0-3233 GCA_039918315.1 Ginsengibacter sp.
CTTTTTTATAGTCGCCGGGGTAGCCGCCACTCACTGCGACAATAGTTGCCGCATGCTGTTCGTTTATTTCTATTACATGATTATCCAGTTTTTGAGAATCCATATCTCGGAATAGTTCCACCAAATCATTTTTCATTCTCAGCAAAACCACCTCAGTTTCGGGATCACCCATACGGCTATTGTATTCTATCACCACAGGCTCATCATTTACTTTTATCAATCCAAAGAAAATAAATCCACGGTAATCGATAGCATCTGTTTGTAAACCATTGACAGTAGGTTTTATAATTCTATCGACTACCATTTTCATAAAATGATCTGTTGCAAAAGGGACCGGGCTTATCGCTCCCATACCGCCGGTATTTAAGCCGGTATCTCCTTCGCCAATCTTTTTATAATCTTTTGCTTCAGGGAGTAGTAAATAATTTTTTCCATCCGTCAGGATGAAAACACTCAGCTCAATACCGTCCAAAAATTCTTCGATCACCACAGTGTTTCCTGCCTTTCCAAATTTAGATTCGCGCACCATCATCCTGTATTCATTGACGGCTTCTTCACGATCCTGACAGATAAGAACTCCTTTCCCTGCTGCCAGCCCATCTGCTTTCAGCACTATGGGTAGTGTATGATTGCGAATATAATCGACACCTTCCTGGAAATTATCGGTATTAAACTCTGCATATCCTGCTGTAGGAATATTATGCCTTTGCATAAATTTTTTTGAAAAGGCTTTACTTCCTTCTAATTGTGCTCCGTTTTTGGAAGGTCCTGTGATCATGATATTTTTTAATACCTCATCATTTTTAAAAAAATCATAAATGCCATTCACTAATGGTTCTTCGGGACCCACCACTACCATCTCAATTTTTTGTGAAACACAAAACGCTTTTAATCCTTCAAAATCATTGACGCTGATTTCTACATTCGTCCCGTATTGCGCAGTACCAGCGTTGCCTGGAGCTATAAATAATTCACTGCATAGTTTGCTTTCTTTTATCTTCCAGCTAAATGTGTGCTCTCTGCCACCCGAACCTAAAATCAGAATTTTCAATGTATATTTTTTTGTATTTTTTATAAAGCGGCAAGTTATGAAATGAGGCAGTAAATCTATTGAGCTAATTTTCCGGAGTGCATTTCAAAATGTCGCGGGTTGGTATCACCCAACCGAAATTTTTTGACAACAGGTCATGGTTGACAAAGACACCAACTAATAAGAATAATAAAATAGGAAATCACATTTTAAAAATTTTAGGAAAAACATGAAAGCAAAATCAATCAAAGGAAAATCAACAGAAGAAATTAAAAACGCTTTGGCAGAAATTTTAACCGACGGTTACAAACCAACTTTAGCCATTTGCTTTATTTCCAAAAGCCAGGATAGAACAGCCATTTCTGATTTATTGGATGCAGAGGGAATAAGCGTTTTTGGCTGCACCACCAATGGAGAGTTTATTGATGAAGAAACAGAAAAAGGTTCTGCAGCAATACTTCTATTAGACATGAATAAAGATCACTTTCAAATTTATTTTGAAGAGTTTCCTCAAAAAAATTATAGAGAAGTTGCAAAAGGAATTGCTCAAAAAGCAAAAGAAAAATATAGTACGCCGGCTTTTCTAATTGGCACCAGTGGCTATGAAGCGGATGGTGAAGAGATATTACGCGGCATTGAAGAGGTAGTCGGCTCTGCAGTAAATGCCTTTGGTGGTGCTGCCGGAGATGATTATGCTTTTGTAGAGACATTTGTATTTACGAATGGCAAAGACAGTGGTAATGCCATTGTATGTATTGCATTGGATGAATCAAAAGTAGAAATAAAATCTATTGCAACCTGCGGCTGGAAAGCTGTAGGAACAGAAAAATTGGTAACCAAAAGCGAAGGCAACCATGTATATACAATAGAAAATATTCCGGTGCTGGATCTTACCGCCAAATATGGTGGTATCGAAAATGTAACGCCTGAGAATAATAATTTGATGGTAGAAATTGCCGCTAATTTTCCGCTTCAATTACAAAGGGAAAAAGGCGATGCTATTATGCGGCCCGGGCTTCGGGTTGATTGGAACGATCATTCCTTTTATACTAGCGGCTCAGTGCCACAAGGTTCAAAGGTTCGGTTTTCATTACCACCCGATTGGGATGTGATGGAAAAAGTGGTGAAAGGTGTAGAGAATTTAAAAGCCACTGAAATGCCGGAAGCTGATGCGGTATTGGTATTCAGTTGTGCCGGTAGAATAATTTCCCTTGGGCCATTGATGAGCAAAGAACTGGAAGGGATAAAAGAGGTTTGGAATGTACCCATGGCCGGTATGTTCAGCAATGCAGAACTGGGAAGAGCTACCGGCGGAAATTTGGAAATGCATAACCTGACGACCTGTACAATTGCATTGAAAGAAAAGTAGCCTATTAAAATAAAAAAATAAAATATGGAAAATAAAATAAAATTATTCGAGCATAAAAAAGTAAGAACACATTGGGATGAGAAAGAAGAGAAATGGTATTTCTCAATCATCGATGTGATTGAAATACTTACTGGCAGCGAACGGGGAAGAAAATATTGGAGTGACCTCAAAGCTAAACTCAATAAAGAAGGAAGTGAGTTGTCCGCAAAAATCGGACAACTGAAATTAGAAGCGGAAGACGGTAATTACCGGAGAAAAATTTTTACCACCTGTTAAAAAAATAAAATAAATAAAAAATCGCAAAAAGAAATAACATTCTACAAATCTTTAATTGTTCTAATGAACCAACATCTTCAAAATATTCTTGATTCTATTCAGTCAAATGAAAATCTATCGGCTGAATAGAAAGAGCAGCTTTTAAAATTTTTAAAAAAGGCCGATACCGACTTCACCATTTCAGAATTCAAACTGGACAGAACAGAAAAAGTAAAACGTACTACTGCAATTTTGCTTGAAGAAACCATTGAGGAACTGGAGCAAAAAAGAAGAGCGATTGAAGAAACTAACAGTGCATTAGAAAAATCATTGCAGGAATTAAAAGCCGCACAGGCACAATTGGTACAATCAGAAAAAATGGCGAGCCTGGGAGAACTGACTGCAGGCATTGCTCATGAAATTCAGAACCCGTTGAACTTTGTAAATAATTTCTCAGAAGTAAGCAATGAACTCATTGATGAAATGAATGAAGAATTGGACAAAGGCGACATCGAAGAAGCAAGAGCCATTGCAGCAGATGTAAAACAAAATCTGATAAAAATAAATCATCATGGAAAC
>JBDSHT010000015.1:0-3061 GCA_039918315.1 Ginsengibacter sp.
GAGATTTATTTTTTGCAATTTGAAGAAATTCTTTTTTTCTTCAGCAAATTTTTGCAAAGTTTCTGAATACGTTTTATTAAGATCTGCAATCTTGTACAATGGCAAAATACTCATGACGCTAATGACAGAAAGAACAACCAAAAGCAAAATAGTAAATACACCTATGAATTGAAATGTAAAAGAATCTAATCGTGAAAAATTGATTCCGATATAAACCGCAGATCCAATACACACAAGGGATCCAAGGATTTCAGGCAATAGAATTTTCTTTAGTCGGGATTGAAAATTAGACTGGTTCATTTTGTCAAATTTATTAAGGTTAAAATTTGGGTTGAGTTTTACCTGGTGGTCCAAATCGTTCCAGGTATTTTTAAAATCGTCGAGTTCCATTTTATAATTCTTTTGAAATTTGTTTCTTTAATTTTTGTTTTATTCTTGAAAGTTTTGTCCCTACATTACTCGCAGAGATACCAATGATCTGCCCAATTTCTTCATAGCTTTTATCTTCCAGATACAATATCACAATTCCCTTATCAAGCAGATTCAATTTGTCAATATGTTGTTTCAGTACCAGCCATTTTTCGTCAAGTTCATAATTCTCCACTTTTTGAAAATTGATGATTTGTTCATCCAATGGAACTAATTGTATTTTTCTTTTTCCGGTCTTGAGATGATAGATCGCAACATTCATCGCCAATCTATAAAGCCATGTTGATACGCTGGACTGTTCACGAAAAGTGTCAAACGATTTCCAAAATTGATAAATGATTTCCTGTGCCAGATCATTTCTATCATCAATACTATTGGTATAAACCGATGCGATTTTAAATACTAACCCTTTGTTATCTTCCAGCGCCGTAAGAAATAGTTTTGTTTTGTCCACGAATAAAATTATGTTCTCTTATATTAGTGTGCAAGAATTAAAAAAAATCACAGAAATAGTATTATTTATTTTGAAGGAAGATTGTTGCAAATTATGATTTGCTTTTAAGAGTTTCTATGCGTTAGTTTTTCACACAATGTGTGATAGGTATCACAGTCTTTCTTGTTCAAATCTTGTTCATAATTTTATCTTTGGATATTATGTTGGAAATCTTTTCCAGCCATTGGTCGAAAAATGTAACTATTAAATAAAAGAAAATTAACAATGTCAGATGAAATGAAACCTTGTCCAAAATGTAATTCACCATACGGGTACTCTTTAGGAACTGAACTGTTTGCCTGCCCGGAATGTGGCACTGAATGGAATCCTGATGAAAAAATTGAAGAGGATACGGTAAAAGTTCTTGACTCAAACGGGAATGAATTAAAGAATGGCGACTCGGTGATTGTTATAAAAAACCTTCCTGTAAAAGGAGCAGCGAAACCCATTAAAGCAGGAACGAAGGCGAAGAATATTCGATTAATAGAAGGTGATCACAATATTGATTGCAAAATTGAGGGATTTGGATCTATAGAATTGAAATCTGAATTTGTTAGAAAAGCATAATTGGAATGGCATGGTGTCGAGAAAAATCACAGGCCACTTTTCACGCAGGCATCCGCTTATTTATTCGCTCAGACTTTTTGATACAAAAAATAAAAAAATTGTATGCTCAATAAAATTGTTCTTGTTATCACACTCACATTGGTTGGTTCCGTTTTGTATTCACAAAATACTTCCAATACATTTCTGGGATCGAAGGGGCTTTATAAAATGCAGCAAACAAAATATACCCCGGTTCCAAAAGGCTACGAAGCAGTGTTCATCAATCATGTAGGCAGGCATGGCGCAAGACATCTTACCACAGATGTCAATGTTTCTTTTGCATATAAACTTCTTTACAAAGCGGATAGCTTACATGAATTAAGTGCGAAAGGAAAATTGCTGAAACAAAAATTGGAGAAGCTGAATATCATTGAGCAAGGAAATATAGAATCCATTTCAGAGGAAGGGAAAAAAGAACAATGGGAAATTGCGGGCAGAATGTACGAACATTTTATGCCGGTGTTTCAGTCTGATAAACCGGTTATAAATATTGGAGTCACCAGGAAATTCAGGACCGCACAAACGGGTGAAGCATTCCTTCAAAAATTGAAAGCTGAAGGAAAGGATCCGCAAATTACCTCCGCTATCGATGATACCACTTTGCTTTTTTATTTTCTCTCTCCAGCTTATTCGGAATTTTATAGAAAAGGAGCGCCGACTAAATTAATTGATGCATTGAGGACAGCATCGAAATACGAAGAACTAACGAAAAGATTTACACAAAGTTTTTTCCAACCTGACTTTTTTAAGAATTTACAGCAGAGAGATTACAACAGATTTACTTCGGATGTTTTTGGATTTACTGCCATTTTTTATTCTATTCAAAAAGAAATAACCGAACATGGTTTTACTGCTTCTGAGATTGACATGAAGCCATTTTTCACTTCTACTGATCTTAGTACTTTGGGTCGGATTGATGATGCAGAAGATTTTTTTCTGAAAGGCCCTGGTGAAGACATAAACGGAATACAGATAAAAATAGCAGTGCCGCTTTTAGCCAATTTCATTAATACAACTGACGAATATATACAATCAAAAAAAGTAAATGCACAACTAAGGTTTACGCATGGAGAAACGATTGCACCGTTTGCGGCCATCATGGGAATTAAGGGAGCATCCACTCCTGTAACTGATATAAAAACCTTCGACAAGGAATGGAGTGCCGGTAAAATAATGCCGCTAAGCTCCAACATACAATGGATTTTATGTGAGAAAAAGGGCTCAGAAAATTATCTGATAAAATTTCTCTTAAATGAAAAAGAGGTAGCCATCGATGGACTTTCCCCCAAAACTTTTCCTTTTTACAATTGGAAAGATGTCAGAGAATTCTACAAAAATAAAATTGAGAAGTTTGGAAGTTCATTGAATGAAAATGGATATTATTATTTACTGAATTTAAATTGATGGCCGTGAACCTTTGCGAAATAAGATTTTGTAAAAATCAACTTAAAAGCGAAACCAAAAATTAGTCAAGACACATACTTATTTATGTCCCGTTGATCAGAAATCAAATGCTGCTTCCGCATTTTGTTG
>JBDSHT010000016.1:0-26231 GCA_039918315.1 Ginsengibacter sp.
AAAGAGTTTACAGAACCTCTTACCAATCTTTCAGTTTACCAGGGGAAAGTTTTGATGAAGTTGATCAACCGGCAAACAGGTGGTGTAGATTGTTATAGTATTTTAAAAGAGTTAAAAGGCGGATTCACTGCCCGTTTCTGGCAAACCGTCGCCTTCTTCTTCGGAAGCGATCTCAAACAACCTTATGAAGCATTGGGTAAAGATGCCGAGATGGAGCTGATCGTGAAAGAGGTGCAAAGGATGTATGGCTATGCTTCGTAAGTGAAAATCTGTACAGAAAAACTCATCATCAATCGTCTGCTAAAATTCCTGAAATAGAAAAAGAATAACATTTTAAATAAAAGTTAATAATACAGATTTTGTAACTTTACATCCTGTGAAACAACACAAAATTAGTTTAGCTCATTACCTATTTACATGAAATTAGATCTTTTGGCTTTCGGTGTGCATCCCGATGATATTGAACTGAGTTGCGCAGGTACGCTGCTTGTTGAAAAGAAGAAGGGAAAGAAGGTTGGAATAATTGATCTCACATTGGGTGAGTTGGGAACAAGGGGAACTGCTGAATCCCGAAGAGAAGAAGCGCAGTTGGCTGCCCAGATTTTAGAAATGGATGTGAGAGAGAATCTTGAAATGGCTGATGGTTTTTTTGCAAATGATGGAGAGAATCAACTGAAAATAATTAATGTTCTTCGTAGATTCCAACCTGATGTTATTTTGTGTAATGCCCCAGATGATCGGCACCCTGATCATGGAAGATCGGCAGAACTGGTAAATGATGCGGCTTTTTTATCTGGTTTAAGAAAAGTAGAAACCATGTGGCACGGTAAGGTTCAGGAGCCATGGAGACCAGCTTACGTTTTTAATTACATTCAGGATAAGTATTTTGAACCGGATTTTCTAGTTGATATTTCTGCAGTAATTGATCAAAAAGTCGAGTCCATCAAAGCATATAGGACACAGTTTTATAGTGAAAATTATTCAAGCGATGAACCTCAGACATATATTTCATCACCTGAATTTTTAAATGGTATTATAAGCAGATCGGCGATGTTTGGAAAAATGATTGGGGTAAAACATGCAGAAGGATTTCTTTCAAAAAAACTAATCGGCATCGAAGGATTTGATGCTTTAATAAAAAACCAGACTTAATAACAAATACAAAAGATTAAACAGAAAAAACCAATATTCAATAATGACAACTCCTAAATTTATTCAAGGGAAAGACAATTTCCACGAAGAACTAAAAACCAGGGTCAACAAATATTTTACAGACAATCACAGGACACCCACAGGTAATTTTCAACTTCTTTTCAAAGCGGCACTTTTATGTCTTGGCTATCTTTTGGTATATGTACATCTGGTCTTTTTTACGCCTGTCATTTGGATGGCTATTCCCGAGTGTATTTTATTCGGTTGCCTCACAGCAGCAATCGGTTTTAATGTGATGCATGATGGAGCACACGGCTCTTTTAGCCAGAATAAAGTATTAAACAAAATGGCTGGATCTTCTTTAAATTTTTTAGGAGCCAGTGCTATTATGTGGAACATGAAACACAATATTATCCATCATACTTTTACTAACATAGATGGCGTGGATGATGATATCGAAGCACGTCCCTGGCTTAGGTTTGCTTCCACTCAAAAGAAATTGAAAATGCATAAATTTCAGCATTATTATTTCTGGTTTTTGTACACCCTATTGCATTTACTTTGGATATTTAAAACAGATTACAATAAATATTTTTCCGGAAAAATTGGTAGTATGCCACTTAGAAAAATGACACCTTATGAACATTTTTCCTTTTGGGCTGCCAAAGTTATTTATGCTTTTATGTTCGTTGTGTTACCAATAATGTTACTTGGTTTCTCTACATGGGTCGTCGGATTTTTAATAATAACAATGACAACCGGATTAACGATAAGCATCGTATTTCAATTGGCGCACACAGTGGAGCACACTGAATTCCCTGTACCTGATGTGATTACCAATAAGATTGAAAATGACTGGGCCATTCACCAGATAAATACTACCGCCAACTTTGCCACGAATAACAAAACAATTTCATGGCTTGTCGGTGGTTTAAATTTTCAAATTGAGCATCATTTATTTCCCCGGATTTCTCACGTTCACTATCCTGCCATCAGTAAAATAATAAAACGCACCTGCGCAGAGTATGGAATCTTGTATGTTGAATATCCAAAGATGACTAGCGCTATTCATTCACATTATATGTATTTGAAAAAGCTCGGGCAGGCATCGTAGCAAACTATTCTTGATTCATTTTAAGAAGATATTTTCGCTATTGATTTTATATTTTTTAATATGGAGCTCCTGTGTCGTGTTTGAATAGCCCGGTTTATGTGGAATTAACTTTATTCCACTAAAACTCAGGAGCTGTAAGAAAAATTTAGTTTCCCAATTATTTCTTTGTAAAAAATTTAGGTATTAACTTTAACTGATGAATATTAGTTTTCAGGATATGATTCCCCAAAGTTTCCCCGATAATTCAAGAGTGTGGGTTTATCAATCGAACAGGAAATTTACAGCTCAGGAAGCTCTGCAAATCGAAGATATTTTAAAAAATTTCTGCAAAGAATGGGATAGCCACGGAAGTGCTGTAACAGGATATGCAAATTTATTTTTTGGACAATTTATAGTTGTTATGGCAGATGAAACCAATTTAAAAATTGGTGGTTGCAGTACCGACTCTTCCATTCGGTTAATGAAGAATATTGAAAAAGATTTTGGAATCGAATTACTCGACAGACAATCGCTGGCATTTATGGTAAAAGAAAAGATTCAACTTCTGCCCCTGGATTTGGTAAATTATTCCATCGAGAATCATTTTCTAACAGCAGATACTCTTTACTTTAATAATACGATACTCACCAAAAAAGACCTGATGACCCAATGGATTATTCCGATAAAAGAGAGTTGGCTTGCCGGTAGAATACCTTCATCTGAATAAGATTTATTGGCAATACTAATTTTATACTATCCACATTTACTGTGGCTTTTTTTTTGTCTTCAATGATGCAACATTTGAACAGCGTATTTATTGATTTTGTTTCCCGCTTTATTAACTTTCTGCCATACTGTCGCTAGCCTTAATTTATTATCTTTGCTCTCCTCTTTAAAAAATTTATAAATGTTGGATGTGTCGATAAGTAAAGTACATGATGAATCAAGGCAGGGTGAGGCTTTGGCACCGAAAAAATTATTGGCTCATCCCTTTCAAAAGAAATTTTATATTGAAAGTTATGGCTGCGCAATGAATTTTGCCGATAGTGAAGTAGTGGCTTCTATTTTACAGGATCAGGGGTTTTCGGTAACGCAACATTTTCAGGAAGCAGACATGATTTTTGTTAATACCTGCTCTATTCGTGAGAAGGCCGAAGTCACTGTCAGAAAGCGTTTGACGGAATTTAAAAAAATTAAGAAATATAATCCCGGTTTGCTGGTTGGTGTATTAGGATGCATGGCTGAAAGATTAAAATCTAAATTTTTAGAAGAAGAAAAATTGGTAGATTTAGTGGTGGGACCAGATGCTTATAGAACTTTACCCGGCTTGATTGAAGAAGCTGAAGGTGGTCAAAAAGGAGTTAATGTTTTACTTAGCCGTGATGAAACTTACGGAGATATTTCGCCCATCAGGTTAAACAGTAATGGAGTTACCGCATTTGTCAGCATCATGCGCGGTTGCAATAATATGTGCTCATTTTGTGTAGTACCATTTACGCGTGGTCGCGAACGTAGCAGGGATGCGGCATCTATTGTAAATGAGTGTATTGATTTATTTAATGATGGCTTTAGGGAAGTTACTTTGTTGGGTCAAAATGTTGATAGCTATCAATGGATGGATCCAAACACAAATCTTATAGTTTCATTCGCCCAACTAATGGAGAAAGTTGCGCAGATTTCTCCTCTTCTTCGAGTTCGGTTTTCTACTTCTCATCCCAAAGACATTACCGATGACGTTCTTTTCACCATGCGGAAATACGATAACATTTGCAAGTACATTCATTTACCCGTGCAGAGCGGTAGCAATAGAATACTTCAAATGATGAACCGGACTTACACCAGGGAATGGTACATTGCCAAAGTGGAAAGAATAAAAGAACTTCTACCTGAATGCGGAATTTCGACAGATTCAATCACCGGATTTTGTACAGAAACTGAAGAGGATCATCAACAAACTATAGATCTTTTTAAATATTGTGAATACGATCTTGCCTATATGTATTATTATAGTGAACGTCCCGGAACCCTTGCTCAACGAAGGTTTGAAGATGATGTTCCGCTGGATGTAAAGAAAAGACGTCTCGCTGAAATCGTCGATGTACATCGGAGAAATTCTTTAAAAAGCATGGAGAAAGATTTAGGAAAAACATTCTCTGTATTAATAGAAGGCAATTCAAAAAAGAGTGATGAACATTGGTCCGGAAGAACTGACCACAACAAAATGGTTGTATTTCCAAAAACTTTGGATTTTAAAACCGGAGATTACATAGATGTATTTATTGAAAATTGTACCGCCGGAACTTTAATTGGAATTCCGATAAATAAAGTTTCATAAATGTTTCAATTAAAAAAACTGTTTAGAGACAACTAAAAAATTTTATACTAAAAAATGGACCAGCAAGCAATACGAAATAGGTTTGGAATAATAGGAAGTTCAGCAGGCCTCTCCTATGCTTTGGATGTCGCTATACAAGTTGCTAATACGGATTTAAGCGTGTTGATCAATGGTGAAAGTGGCGTGGGTAAAGAAGTTTTTTCTCACATCATTCATTCCCTTTCTGCACGTAAACATAATCCGTTCATTGCGGTAAACTGCGGTGCAATTCCGGAAGGCACCATTGATTCAGAATTATTTGGTCACGAAAAAGGTTCTTTCACCGGAGCGGTGGATAGTCGAAAAGGATATTTTGAAACCGTGAATGGCGGAACAATTTTCCTGGATGAAATTGGTGAACTTCCGCTGGGCACGCAGGCACGTTTATTACGGGTTTTGGAAACGGGAGAATACATTCGTGTGGGCTCTTCAAAAGTACAAAAAACCGACGTGAGAGTGGTGGCGGCTACTAACAAAGACCTCTTAGAATATACACATACGGGAAGGTTTCGGGAAGATTTGTATTATAGGTTAAACACTGTGCCCATAAGGGTTCCGCCATTGCGTGACCGGAAAGAAGATATCATTTTATTGTTTAGAAAATTTGCGGTTGATTTTGCGGAACGCTATAAATCACCTCCTGTACAACTTGATGAGGAAGCTAAAATTCTTTTGATGAATTACCCGTGGCCGGGAAATGTGAGGCAGTTAAAAAACATGGCTGAACAATTATCGGTTTTGTCAAAAGATAAAGTGGTAACTGGACCAGAACTTCAAAAATTTTTACCAGAATCAAATTTCAACAGGCTTCCCGTTCTTGCATCTTCCATGCACACAGGAAACGGACAAAAAGAATTCGCCAATGAACGTGAAATTCTTTATAAATTATTTTTTGATGTAAAGAAAGATGTGACAGAATTGAAAAGAATGTTTTTTGATGCCATGCAAAATCCTGCATCAATGGATAACAAAAATCATTTTTCAGGGGAAGCTTTTTTGAACGATTTTCCAAAAGAAAGACATGTACCGTCCGTTACTTCCAGCCAACCGGTGATCCTGGGAAATAATACTATAGATGACCACCAGGATGTGGAGGAATCGTTAAGTATAATGGATGCTGAAAAAGATCTTATCATAAAAGCATTAAAGAAACACCGTGGCAAACGCCGGGATGCATCGAGTGACCTGGGTATTAGTGAGCGCACGTTGTACAGAAAATTAAAAGAGTATGATATCAATGAATGATGTTCATCACGATAATTAAATTTTTAATGGTTATTTTAAATTAGTAATTAAATAAAATGAAATTTACTTCCATAACAAAGTTGGTTGCTGTGCTGACCTTTATAATGTTTACATTCAGCTTTGCTACCTGTCGATATTCTACAAAAGACACGGCACCAATTCCGGCTGAAATAACTACGTTTAAAGTAAATTATTTTGAAAATAAAGCACGTTATGTTAATCCACAATTGAGCCCTCAACTTACGGATAAAGTAAAACAAAAAATAATTGGACAAACAAGATTGCGACAGGTAAATGACGATGATGCCAATTATAATATCAGTGGATATCTTTCTGATTATAGCGTTACCACAAGTGGAATAGCCAACCAGCAAGCGGGTACAAACCGTTTAAATGTTACCTTTCATCTCATCTTTAAAAATTCTTTAGATGCAAAGAAAAATTTTGAAGCAGACCTGACGAGCAATTATGACTTTAGTGCTAATAAAACTTTGCCGCAGGCGGAGTCAGAGCTCATTGAACAAATTTTAAAGAATATTTCTGAAGCTATTTTTAATAGAATATTTTCAAACTGGTAAATTAATTTCATGAATTCAGAAGGACATTTTTCAAATACGTTTTTATCTAATTTTCTTGATGAAAAATCAGTTCTGGAAAAGAATGTAGAAGATTATCCGGCCAGCGCCCTCGCCCGTGTTTTATTATGGAATCATTACAAAAAGACGAATGATGCTGCACTGGAAAAATTTTCCAAACAATCCGCATTGTTTTTTAATAATCCTGCATGGATGCAGTTTCAATTTTTCTACCAGGGCGTTCCTGCAAAAAAAGAAGACCTGCCGGCAACTACGTCAACCGAACATTTCGCTGTTACGATACCGGTTGCGACGGCTACCGAAGAATTGCAACAAGACGATAGCTATGTAACTAATGAAGTCGATACAATTACATTCGAGCCAGAAGAAATTACTCAGGAAAAAGTAAAGATTAGTGACGATGTTGTAGAAGAAAATTTGATTCCGGTTGAAACTGAAAACTTCATTTCGAAAGAAGAAGATTTGCATGATGGTTTCGAGGAAAATGAAAAGGATGAAGATTCCTTCTCCACAACCGATGAAGAAAACAAAATTGAAAATACTTCCGTTTCTGAACACACAGGAAATGATGCATTAATAGAAGTTCAAGACCCGTCAACGCAGGATGTTGACATTGATCAAATTAAAGACGAGAAAGATGAAGTGAGCGAAACTCCTGAAAAAGATCAGTCACCGGTTGTTGGTGCAGTCATTGATGAGGCAGAGGAAAAGAGCACTGATGAAATTGCGTTTGAACCCTTGCATACTGTGGATTATTTTGCCTCTCAAGGTATTAAGATAAAAGAAGAACTTCTTGCAAATGATAAATTGGGAAAGCAAATGAAAAGTTTTACCGACTGGCTGAAGTCAATGAAAAAACTTCATCCCGGAAAATTGCCGGAGCAAAACGAAGTAATTGAGCGGATAATTCAGACCTCGGCGGAAGAGTCAAATGCAGATGCAGAGGTGCTTACAGAGGCAATGGCAGAAGTGTTGGTTAAGCAGGATAAGAAACAAAAAGCTATTGAAATGTATGAAAAATTAAGTTTGATTAATCCTTCCAAAAGTACTTACTTTGCAGCCAAAATCGAAAGTATAAAAACCCTTTAACATGTTATTTTTATTCGGAACTATTCTCATACTAGCTTCAATTATTTTAGGCGTCATTGTTCTTGTTCAAAACCCAAAAGGTGGTGGATTAAATTCTTCCTTAGGTGGCTTTGGCAATCAATTGATGGGCGTAAGACAAACCACAGATATTCTTGAAAAAGGCACCTGGATTGTAGCTGCAATTATTGGGGTATTATGCATTACATCTGCATTATTTATTCCTAAAACAGGTGGAACCAATTCAAGAGATAAACTGATCAACGAAGCGCCGGTTGGCACTCCGTTAGCACCTCAAACAAATACAGTGCCTTTGAAGATTAAATAATAACCAGTTCCGCAAACACCGCCAGTTAAGAAATGATTATTAAAATTTATAGGTACCCTGTCGGTAAACGGCGGGGTTTTTTATTTACTAAAAGCTTATCAAAAAATAATAACTTCCATTACCGATTCATCAAACTTATCATTACCAATGAGGAAAGTATTTTCAACCCTCTTTATAATAATTTTACTGGTGCTGGCTTATACCTTATGGCAAATATTTGGGCCTACGGTAAAAAATCCGGAGAAAGGATTTTTATATATTCCTACTAACAGTACCTACCAACAAGTAAAAGATAGCCTTGAAAAAAACAAGTTTCTGACAGGTTTTTTTTGGGTTGATAAAATTGCTGATTATGTGGATTACCCTAAAAATGTAAAGCCCGGAAAGTATAAAATAAACAACGGTACCAGCATTTATAAATTGATGAAAATGTTGCGCTCAGGAAACCAGGTTCCGGTAAACCTTTTGATTACTAAACTTAGAACGAAGGAAGATTTAGCAAAAAGAATCAGTCGTTATTTTGAAGCCGACTCATTAACGGTAATTAATTTTTTGAACAATAAAGATTCAATGCTCGCTTTTGATGTGGACACCAATAATGTGCTTACCATTGTTATACCTAACACCTATACATACACGTGGACGACTCCGGTAGCAGGCATTTTAAAAAAGTTATATCAGGAAGAACAAAAATTTTGGACTGGGGAACGATTGGAGAAAGCGAAACACCTGCAACTAACTCCCAAAGAGGTATATACTCTTGCATCCATCGTAGAAGAGGAAACAAATATGCAAGACGATAAAGGAAAAGTGGCAAGTGTATATATTAATCGGATGAGAAAAGGAATGAAGCTCGCCGCAGACCCTACGGTGAAATTTGCGATGAAGGATTTTGGACTAAAAAGAATCTACCACAAGCACCTTGAATTCGATTCTCCGTTTAACACTTATAAATATTCCGGACTGCCTCCCGGACCTATTTGCACACCTTCAATAAAAACTTTAGACGCAGTGCTGGATGCTCCTGAAACAGATTTCATATTCTTTGTAGCGCGTGCAGATTTCTCAGGATACTCTGATTTCGCATCCACATATACCCAACATCTTATTTATGCGAAGGCCTATCAACAGGCACTTGACAGGCAAATTGAAATAAGAAAGGAAAAAGATTCGTCACCATAAATTTTTCAAATAAAAAAGTATATTGTCAAGATCGCCAATCATATCTACCCTTTCTCTACCAGTTCAGTTCTTAAAAAGGAAAAGTAAAAAGTGGAGTCCCCGAGGCTTCCAGGGTTTGACTCTTTATGAAGTAGTTCGCCACTTTCTTAAAGGATTTCATGGGCCGTTTTTTACAGAAAGAGCAGCAGCTATTGCTTATAATTTTATAGTCTCCATACCTCCTACTTGTTTGTTTCTATTTACGCTGGTGCCCAATCTGCCTTTTATAAAAAAGAGTTCTTTAAAAACACAACTACACAATCTTGTTTTTGATATTGTTCCTTCGCGCACCTACAATGCAGGGCTCATCGATTTTGTCGATAGCTTTATCGATGGTTCCAAAATTGGGTTAATTTCCTTTTCCTTTTTATTATCATTATTCTTTGCATCCAGTGCTGTAATGGGTTTGATGCGTTCTTTTAATAAAGATTACGTAGGATTTGAAACCATTAAAGGAATTAAAAAAAGATGGGAGGCTATAAAATTAACCTTGATGCTTTTTGGACTTTTGCTCACGTACCTAATCCTACTTCTTCTTCAGAGTAATATTTTAAATTGGTTAGGCGTTAAAAATATTCATGTAAAAAATATGATCCTTGCCTGTAAATGGGTTCTGATTTTGGCCTTGCTTTTTTACACCTTTGCCTTCATTTATAAATACGCGCCGTCCACTACCAAACGATGGAAACTTGTTTCGCCGGGAGCCGTCGTCGCAACTTTTCTCAGCATCCTTGTAACGATTGGATTTACTTCCTTTGTTGATAATTTCGGACGGTATAATTTGCTCTACGGATCCCTAGGAACTATAATGGTGGTAATGGTTATGATCTTCCTCAACTCCCTGGTAGTGCTCATTGGATTTGAGTTTAACCTAAGCATCCATACCTTAAAATCCAATGCAGAAAATGAAAAGCAAATTGAGAAAGCTCCTGAAGTGTAACTATCAATTTTAATCCCCAACCACCTGGTGCGTTTGTTTGATTATCCCCATTACAAAAACACTTTGCACATGACCAACATTTTCTATTTCACTTAATTGGTTTACATGAAAATCGTAATAGCGATTCATATCTTCACAAACTACTTTTAGCATAAAATCAAACTCCCCTGAAATACTAAAACATTCTATCACCTCATTTAAATCGCAAATTGTTTTAATAAATTTTGCACCTGCATTTTTTCCATGTTGCTTTAATGAAATGTAGCAAATCACCGTAAGCGCCTTATTTACTTTTGCATGATCGACCAAAGTTGCATACTGCTTTATAATTTTCGACTCTTCTAATCTTTTTATTCGTTCATGTACCGGCGTGGTACTCAAATGAATTTTTTCCGCAATTTCCTTTACAGTAATTCTTGCGTTTACTTCCAGCAGTTTCAAAATAGCAAGATCTTTCTTATCAGGCTTATAATCTGAAGTAGGTAATTTTTCTATTGAAGAGTTAGATTTCATTTGTTTTTACACTTTAATTCTTTTAATCCGTAGTAAATCATAATTCTATTCTAAAGATAACTAATCGATTAGAATTTTATTCTATTCTTAGTACATTTGTAACCTAAAAAAAATAAATCAAAAAGTATGTCCACAATCACAAAAAACCAGATTGATTTTAGTCTGAAAAACAAGGTGAAAGATATGAGCCTTGCTGCATGGGGCCGTAAAGAAATAAAATTAGCGGAAGCTGAAATGCCGGGCCTAATGTCTTTACGTGAAGAGTTTGCAAAAGACCAACCTTTGAAAGGCGCACGCATTGCGGGTTGTCTTCACATGACGATTCAAACAGCGGTTCTTATAGAAACCTTAATTGATTTGGGTGCTGAAGTAAAATGGAGTTCATGTAATATTTTCTCCACGCAAGATCAGGCTGCTGCTGCAATAGCTGCTGAAGGTATTGGAGTGTTTGCATGGAAAGGACAGACACAGGAAGAGAGTGATTGGTGCATTGAACAAACTTTATTTTTCGGAAGTGAAGACCGTCCGCTGAACATGATTTTAGATGATGGCGGCGATTTGACCAATATGGTTTTTGATCTGTATCCTGAATTGGTTCAGCATGTTAATGGTTTGTCGGAAGAAACTACAACAGGTGTGCACAGACTTTATGAAAGAATGGAAAATGGCACTTTACCGATTCCTGCAATCAACATAAACGACTCTGTTACTAAATCTAAATTCGATAATAAATACGGTTGTAAAGAAAGTTTAGTGGATGCAATAAGAAGAGCAACCGATATCATGATGGCTGGCAAGGTGGCCGTGGTTGGCGGTTATGGCGATGTTGGAAAGGGTTCTGCTGCAAGTTTACGTGGTGCTGGAGCACGAGTTATCGTTACAGAAATTGATCCTATTTGCGCACTGCAAGCTGCAATGGATGGTTACGAAGTGAAGAAGATGATTGATGCTGTGAAAGAGGCTGATATTATCGTTACAGCTTCCGGTTGCAGGGATCTGATTACCGCAGAACATTTTAAAGCGATGAAGGATAAAGCCATTGTTTGTAACATCGGGCATTTCGATATTGAAATAGATATTGCATGGTTGAATAACAATTACGGCTCTACAAAAGATACCATTAAACCACAGGTTGATCTTTATAATATTGATGGAAAAGACATTATTGTTTTGGCTGAAGGGCGTTTGGTAAACCTTGGTTGTGCTACAGGACATCCTAGTTTTGTAATGAGTAATTCATTTACAAACCAGGTGCTTGCTCAGTTAGAGCTTTGGCTACATTCCGACAAGTACGAAAATAAAGTGTATGTTCTTCCAAAACATTTGGACGAAAAAGTTGCCCGTCTTCATTTGAAGAAGATTGGTGTGGTGCTTGAAGAATTGACAACGGAACAAAGTAAATATTTAAGCATTCCGAAAGAAGGTCCTTACAAGCCTGAGATGTACAGATATTAATATTGGACAGCGAATTTATTTCGCAGCCCAACCGAAACCCACCTCCAAAAAAGGTGGGTTTCCTTTTGTGCCGAATAAGGCATTGACTTTTTAATTGTTATTAAATTTATTTATCTTCAACCTTTATGCGTCAAAACAGACCCAAGCTCGATATTATAAACATGCTGCTCGAAGATTGCATCATGGCCTACCCTGTTTCTTCTTTCATCATCAGCATCTATCAGCAATATCAAAAACGTGGCTGGCTCGGCAAAAAGCAGTTGCAGGGGTTGTATGATAAAGCTGCGAAAATCAATGGCGTACTGCCCGGGCGATTGGCAGCTTTAGAAACTATTATTAAAAATATGCCTAACCGCGACAGATCAGAATTACCGGAACCAACTCCGATGTTGAAGAAAGATGAAGTGGTAGAGGCAATGATACTTAAAGTGCTTTCCAAATACCCTGAACACAAAAGAGTACTTTTTTTAAAAGCTAAATTTGATAATAACGAAATGCTGAATCCAACGGAAGTTGCAGAATTACATAAATTTATTCGGCTGCTGTTTAAGGAAGTATAATTATTTTAAAATAATCTTCCCCCTTATAACCGTTCTTCAAATACTTATCTTCCTTTTTCTACAAATTATTTATTTTCAGTTTAAAATATTCATTACATGAAATACTTCTCCTTTATCGTTTGCCTTTTTGTTTTATGCTCATGCAATTCAAAACAAAAAATTGACCTTATGGTAATTAACGCCACCGTTTACACAGTAGATAGCAGTTTTTCAAAAGCAGAGGCTGTTGCTGTGGATAAAGGAAAAATTGTGGAAGTTGGCACTACCGCTGCTCTCCGTGAAAAATATGAAGCCAAAGAAGAAGTGGATGGACAGGGTAAATTCGTGTACCCCGGATTGATAGATGCGCATGCACACTTCTTAGGTTATGGTCTTAGTTTACAAAATGCCAACCTTGTTGGCACTAAAAGTTGGGAAGAAGTTTTAGATGCAATGAAAAAATTTGGAGATGAAAATAAAGAAGG
Organism: Ginsengibacter sp.; assembly: GCA_039918315.1. Classification (GTDB taxonomy): domain Bacteria; phylum Bacteroidota; class Bacteroidia; order Chitinophagales; family Chitinophagaceae; genus Ginsengibacter. The sequence continues at coordinate 13,028 of JBDSHT010000016.1, forward strand.
CTGGTTAGTGGGAAGAGGCTGGGATCAGAATGATTGGGACAATAAATCATTCCCCAATAATGAAAAACTAAATGAATTATTTCCAGACAGACCTGTAATATTATCGCGCGTGGATGGACATGCCGCAATAGCAAATAACAAAGCGCTGGCACTTGCCGAAATAAAGGCTGGTGACCAATTGGAAGGTGGTAGCATAGAAGTAATAAACGGAAAACTAACCGGTATTTTAATTGACAATGCTACAGGGCTGGTGCATTCAAAAATTCCGTCAGAAACTACTGCACAATTAAAAGAGGCTCTTTTAGATGCGCAGAAAAATTGTTTCGCTGCCGGCTTAACTACCATTGATGACTGCGGACTCGATTATACTTCGGCGTTGCTGATGGATTCTCTTCAAAAAGCAAATGAACTAAAGATGCGCATGTATGTGATGCTTAACGATAGCAAGAGAAGTTATGATTTCATTTTTGCCAAGGGCAAAATAAAAACGGACCGTTTAAATGTACGTGCCATTAAAGTATATGCTGATGGTGCACTAGGATCAAGAGGAGCCTGCCTATTACAGCCATACAGCGATAAACCGGGCTGGACGGGCTTCTTACTAAGTTCTATCAGTCACTTTGATTCAGTAGCACATATTATTTATGACAACCAATTACAGATGTGTACCCATGCGATTGGTGATTCCGGTAACCGCGTAATTTTAAATACTTACGCAAAATATTTAAAAGGCAAAAACGATTTACGGTGGCGCATAGAACATTCACAAGTGGTTAATGAAAATGATTTCCACCTATTTGGCGATAATAGTATTATACCTTCAGTGCAGCCAACCCATGGTACTTCAGACATGTATTGGGCCGGTGATCGCCTTGGTCCGGTGAGGGTAAAAAATGCATACGCATTTAATGATTTAAAAAAACAAAATGGTTGGGTTGCGTTAGGAACTGATTTTCCTGTAGAAGATATTTCACCAATAAAAACTTTTTATGCAGCCGTGGCACGCAAGGATTCCAAAGGTTGGCCAGAAGGCGGTTTCCAAATGGAGAATGCGCTGAGCCGAGAAGATGCAATGCGTGGCATGACCATCTGGGCAGCAAAAAGTAATTTCGAAGAAAATGAAAAAGGCAGTTTGGAAAAAGGAAAATTTGCAGACTTTATTTTAATGGATAGTGATTTAATAAACATGAAAGAATCTGAAATTTTAAATTCAAAAGTGTTGATGACTTTTGTCGGAGGAGAAAAAGTGTTTGGAAAATAAAAGTAAAGTCAGGTGGGAATTTTGAGAGTTTAAAAAATGCAAAATCATTTTCTTCTTTCGATCAAAAACACGGAGGGTATTTGACGTTGTTGTCCTTTTGAGGAAGGTGTATTTGTTAGCTTTCCGTTTATAAGCATACAGGAGCTTCCGCCGCCATCGAGGTTGAGTGCTTCCTCGCAGCCGATGCCTTTTAGTATAGAAGCCATCTGAGTTAGGCTAAGCCCAGTCGCGGTTTCAGACCGTCCTTCACAAACAAAGACAATGATCTTATTGTCTTTTGTGTAGCCCATAGCTGTGCGTGGATGCAGGTCATCAATTTGCTTTCCGGCAAATTTTCTTTCTTCATTATTTGCAATATGCACTTCCCCATTTTGCACCAATACTGGTCCCCCACCTACTGCGGTTTGCACTTTCCATTTCTTAAATTCCGGAGAAGAAGAAGAAAGTTTTCCTTCATGCCCACTGATAATTTGTGACTTTGATTTCAAAGATTTCCATGATGGATCTGCAACAGAATCACGAATGGCAACAACCGGAATTTGGCTGGCGTAAGGCCGTTTCATCGCGGTATCAGCCAGTAGCCAGGCTACATCTGCCTTCCTGTTTTTGGTAATTCCAATGGCACTGAAAAACGGATGCACATAAGTAAGCGTATCTTTTTTCTTGCCAGCGATACTATGCTGATTGTAGCTTAATATTTTTCCATTATTGATTATTACATTTAAATTCTGATGAGTATCAAAAGTAAAAAAGGAAGTATTTACGACCAGCAAAGGATGATTATTTTTCTCGTAAAACATGGATGGAGTCAGTCGCCTGTTTTGAGTAGTATCCGCTTTAAAAATCAGATTTCTATCTTTTAAATCAGCGATAGCATAATACATAATGTTGGGCTTCCCGTTCACGGAATCCATAGATTTATAAACATGCATGGAAGACGGAAGCGGTTGGTAAAGCGAGTCTATATTCACCCATTTTACCTGCGCAAATGATGAATAACAAAAAACCATTAAAAAATTAAAACAAACTATTTTATTAACTGTTTTCAAAATTTTTATTTTAATAAAGTAAAAACTCCTTTAAGGTTGTAAACTTTTCCAATCTGGTCAACAGCTTTTAATACCCAAACATAACTTCCGGTATCAGGTACCCGTCCATCTACAAAGCCATCCCAGCCTTTATTCATCTGATTAGTTGAAAATATTTTTCGTCCCCACCTGTCATAAATATCGAAAAATGATAAAGATTTTATACCAATTAAATATGGACTTATTACATCATTGAGTCCATCATTGTTGGGTGTAAATGCTGTGGGCACATAAATCGCCGATCCTTTAAAAACAATCACTTTCACCGAAGCGGTGTCTTTGCACCCTTCTATAGTTTGCACTGTCAAATGATACCTGATATCATCATTGACATTGCCCGTAGGGTTTGCTATAAACGGATTACTTAAACCTGTTGAAGGCAACCATGAATAACTGGAACCTCCACTTCCGTTCAATTGAAATAATGAACCTTGCAAAACAACTGTATCTCTTCCTGCATAAGCATTTGCTTCATTAATTAAAACAGGTCTCTCTATCAATGAGGTGCATCCATTACTTGCTTCTGCCGATAATTTCACATAATAACTGCCCCCTATCGTAAACAGAAATTGAGTGTCAGGTTGGTTAGAATAATATTGGTTTCCAATATTCCATTGCCACTTATTAATCGTCGTTATATTATCACTTTGCAACGCAAAGAATGAAGCCTTCTCATTCACACAATTTCCACTCACCGAAAAATCAATAACGGGTTTATTCTTAATTAAAAAATTATCAGAAGCAGCGTTAGAAGCGCAGCCAATATAGCTCGTAGCGATCAGGCTCAATGAATGATTACCCGCAGCGATTGTTGTAAAATCAGGTAATTGCACAGTTGAGAAAGGAAGGCCATCGAGCTCCCATTTCCATTGATCCACCGTCGCAACTTTTGAAACAACATCCAATTCAATGCGGGGCATTTTCGTTTCGCAGGTATCAAACACAGAAAGAGAAACAACCGGAAAGTCGCCTATTGAAATTGTTTTTTTTAAGGGAGGACTCACACAACCATCAGCGGCAGTTATGGTATGATTTACTTCATACTTTCCCGGTTGTGCGTAAATATGCGGAGGCGGATTTGCATCTGAACTAACACTTCCATCTCCAAAATCCCAATAATAACTTTGAATGGAAGTGAAGGAAACTGATTCATCCTTAAAGAGCAGCGGGGTGCCAAGGCAGACCGCATCATTTTTAGAATTTGCATTGGTTTCAAATCCCGGATTTAAAGCCGTGCAAAACTTTTGCAAATTAACCTTACCTCCTGTTGCGCCGCTGAATCCCCAATAAACAAAAGGGTCCTGGTTAAAAATATCTTTGACTAAATCTTTGGTCGCTGAAACTCTTTCAGCTCCATCAACCCATGTTTTTAAAATGAAAGTAGATGGGTCCCATTTTATTCTAAGCACATGCCATTGTCCATCTTCAATATTATCGCTGGTGGCCAAAATAGGTATAGGAACAGGCCCGGACAGATCAGCACCATGGTGACCAATTACACCATTTGCCTGTATGCTAATGTGGTCAAAAGCAGGATCATTATCCTCGGTATTCTGCCAGGTATCCAAAAGCACACCAACAGAAGGCGACACTCCTGAAAACCCCATCCCATTTCCGGTTGAACCCAAGCTGGTACTCAATGGCTGCAGAATAAAAGCAATTCCGTCTGCACCTTGTTGATCGATAGATCCTAAATAAACATTAAATGAAAAATCGAATGGTAGGCGTAGATCTATTTTTGTTTTTTGCCAAACACTACCCCCCTGGAACTCAAGAGGCTGAGTAAGTACATAGCAATTGCAACTTTCTATAGTAGCATTGCCATTTAGAATATATTGTGAAAACGCCGGTTGCGTAGATACTAGAGAAACAACAAAGATGACGGTAATTTTAAACCCTCGGATCATAGCAGCCAGATATTTAATAATAATTAAAACCCGATCAATTCGACTTTTCTCTTAACCATTTTGCCCTGCCCATTCCTGCATGAACATGCCGATCGCTATGATAGCTGGAACGCACTAACGGCCCGCTTTCCACATAATCCAATCCAAGTTGATATCCTATTTCTCTTAGCTCCGCAAATTCATCAGGATGCACAAACCGTTGCACTTTCAAGTGCTTTGGAGTGGGCTGTAAATATTGTCCAATTGTAATTACATCCACTTCACTTTCCTTCAGGTCTTGCATGGTTTGAACTACTTCTTCTTTTGTTTCACCCAAACCCAACATGATACCGCTCTTTGTTCTCATGCCTCCTCTTTTTAGAATGCGCAGGGTTTCCATGCTCCGCCAGTATTTTGCCTGTATCCTAACGGTGCGGGTTAGACGCTCCACGGTTTCAATATTGTGACTCACTACATCTGGTGCCGCTTCTATGATGCGACCTATGTTTTCTTCATCTGCTTTAAAATCCGGAATCAAAGTTTCTAAAGTGGTTTCAGGGTTTAATTTCCGCACAGCATTTATAGTTTGTTGCCAAATAATAGAGCCACCATCTTTCAACTCATCACGATCCACAGAAGTGATAACAGCATGTTTTACTTTCATTAAATTAATGGCTTCCGCTACCCTTTTTGGTTCGCCCAAATCCACTGCTAATGGCCTTCCTGTAGCCACTGCACAAAATCCACAACTGCGGGTACAAATATTTCCGAGTATCATAAATGTTGCAGTGCCCTCTCCCCAGCATTCGCCCATGTTTGGGCAATTACCGCTTTCGCAAATGGTGTGTAATTTATGGGTAGTTACTATATTTCTAACTTGTTTAAATTCTTCGCCGATGGGTAATTTAACTCTGAGCCATGATGGCTTTTTAGGTTTAGCTTCTTCAATAATCACAGTGTCTTCGTTCATTCTATATTTAAAAATTTTCAGATTAATTAATTGATTGTTTCTTACTTTCTTTTACCAAATAAAATTGCAAAATAAGCACCGTAAAAAAACTGCTTCTGTTCGTTATAAACCATCTGTGGTATTTTTTTAGTGTAATATTCCGCGGTAAGTCCCACTTCAATTGCAGACACAACTTCATTGTACATTCCATAGTCAAAACGCAAGCCTAGCTTGGTATATACACCTGGTACCACTGTAATGTCACTCCAGCCTTTACTTAAGGAAGGGCCTCCATAAATTTGACCTCCTAAAAATTCAAGACTATCAGGCGAGTCGTATTTTATGTAGTCAACATTTCCTCCGTTTTCCACCTGAACATAGTAAGGTCGTAGTAATCCCAAAGAGATACCGCCACCATAATTGCCTGTCACGCTCACTCCATTTTTGTTCGATTTATTTCCCAGTAATATTTGTTGTTGCACTCCCAGTTTTACGGGATAAAAGAAATTTATTTTTCCATAAATTAATGGAGCAGAATTTGAATAGGCACTCCCCAGTTTTTCTTCTTTGATGTGTTTTCTTTCACTGATATCGAGTTGGAATAGCAGAGATTTTTTTACGGAACTAGCCCTTCCTACTTCAAAAAAAACTCCATAACCATCGGTAGTTAATTTAGCACCAAAAACAAAACTTTTTCGAAATGCGATTACTCCTTCTTCTTCCTGCTCGATCATTTCATTAACGCGCAATTTTTTTTCCTCCTTTCGTTCTTTCTTATTACTTTGGGCAAATCCATTAAAATTAAGTGCAGTAACTATTAAAAGAAATATGATTTTTTGCATTTTATATTATTAAGATTAGTGCTGTAAATTTATACAAAAATAAGACAATGACTGCTTCAATAATTTACAAAGGAAATTTAAGGTGTGAGGCTGAACACACTCAAAGCAAAACGCAAATAGAAACTGATGCTCCCGTTGACAATCGTGGAAAAGGTGAACGATTTTCTCCTACGGATACGCTATGTGTAGCACTGGCCACCTGCATGCTCACCACCATGGGAATTAAAGCAGACGACATGGGAGTTGACATTACAAATGCTACTGCAAAAGTTACCAAACACATGGCCAGCAACCCTCGTAGAGTTGCCAGGATAGAAGTAGAAGTTACTTTGCCTTCTTTAGAAAAAGAAGCAGACCAGGTGATTCTGGAAAGGACCGGAAACCTTTGCCCAGTTGCAAAAAGCCTTCATCCTGATACCGAGTTGGTTTTGAGCTACGAGTGGAAATAATTAACTTTTCTTTAAAATAGAATTGCCAATTGAACACGACAGGCAGCGCTTTTTATTACAATATTCATTTTTCAATTGTATGAAAGCCTGCGAATCTGCCGCGTTTAAATTAGTGAATGCAAGCTGCTCAAATCCCCTGGTAATATTGTTTTTTTCAGGAGCCAATTCCTCCAGCCAACGAATTGATTTTTCTTTATAATTTTCATCATTATGATGTAGCCCGTATGCAAATAAAATGGGCACAATAGTGTTGATAATAATATTATCAACCATTTGATTTCCCAGCACTTTTATTTTAAAAAAAGACGAGTCACCAAAGGTGTAATGGTAATGCCAATAATCATTGGCGCTTACCGAAAATAATTTTTTCACATCAGCAATTGAATGAAGTTCTTTTATCTTCGAAAACAAATGTTCGCTTTGATGAATAAGCGATGCCAGTTGCGCTAAACGCACGGTTGGAAAGTTGGCGGGCCTCATTCTTAAAAAATTCAACTCACCATCTACTTTTGTTAATCCATATTTTTTTTGCAAAAAAATATATTCTTTCTGAAGCATCAACGGATACTTTTCTTTGGTTTCAAAAGCCAGTAATCCCGACTGTCCAAATAGCAAAGATTCCAGTTGCAATAAATTGCTTTTATGCTTTGCTAAAATTGTCAAGGGTAAGGACTTTGCCATTTTAAGAAAGAGATCGCTATTTATTTTTAATCCGAAAGTCGCGGCTATCAACCACCAAAAAGTTTCCTCCCAATGACTGTTAGTTTCTTTAAAAACATGCAAAACTTTTTCTGACTTGACAAGAAGTCTCTCGGCCACCAGCCTTTGTTTCCAACTACTCAGCGTTAACTCATTAACCTGGGAAACTAATTTTTCACAAGGAATAAATTGACCGTTTTCTAAAAGCTCACGATATTTATCTAGCAACAATTTAGAAACCCTTCCCTGTAATTCAATTGTCGGAATTGAATTCCCAACACTATCTTTTATAACAACATCATTGAGCCAAACCACATGAAGTATAATATTATTGAAATGCTTATCGCCTGAATGGCCATGCAAATTCCAGTGCGAAGAATTTACATGAACCTCTATGTTGCCGGCCCAAACGGTTTCCTTGATTTTTATTTTGGCATCTAAAAAATCAGGGCCCTGATTAGTATTTTGATTGCCAGTATGAAGCACCTCTATGGCATCACCATCAGTGCTTATCAAATGTGAATGATTATAGTATTGAAACTTCCAGATGTATTGGAGAATATCTTCCTTCATCAGTTCTGGTTTGATAAAGGAAGTTAGATGAATTATTTACAACTTATATATCTTTTAATTATCGGCTGGTTTGGAAAGCGCTAAAATTGTAAGCTCCTTTACCACCCTGCTCACAGGCAAACCCATCACATTGTAAAAATCACCGTTGATAGATTTTACTCCAACAACACCGATCCATTCCTGAATGGCATACGCTCCTGCCTTATCATAAGGTTTATAGTGATCTACATAATACTGAATTTGCGCAAGCGAAAGTTCATGAAATTGGACAATTGTTTTCTCAGAAAAACTTATTTCTTTTCCTGCTGACAAAATGCAAACGCCCGTAATTACATCATGAAATTTTCCGGATAAAGATTTTAATATTGAAACAGCATCTTCGCGGTCTGTCGGTTTTCCAATAATATTTTGTTCCAAAACAACAACAGTATCTGCTGCTAAAATCGTGTAATGGTTGTTGTTAGTAGCTAATTGATTTCTTACCGCATTCGCTTTGTTGGAGGCAATGTGCTCGGCAATTTCCTGTGGAGGTAAATTAGCTGGATAGCTCTCTTCGATCGATGATACCACAACATCAAACTGAATCTCTGCCCATTCAAGCAAAAGTTTACGGCGAGGTGAACCAGACGCTAAAATTATTTTATCCATGTCAATGAAATTTAAAAAAGATCATTGACAAAATGCCTGCAAACATGATCAATTTTACGCGGGTACTTAGTTGATGAAATTGAGCAGTTGTGTTGGAATGATATAAGGAATACAACACCCATAATAATGGAATGATAACAGCAATCAATAAATATAAAGCATACATCCACCAATCAAAATGAATTACATAAATCTGTATGGCAGCAAGTAATCCGACTAACACCACTATCCAAACGGCGATAAAAACTTTCGAAACCTGCATGCCCCAAACGATTGGCATCGTGGTACATCCATAACGCATATCACCTTCTATATCTTCCATATCTTTTATCACTTCCCTGATTAATGAAATGATGAAAGCAAATCCGGAATACACAAATGAAATCTTTAAAATCCTCTGCCACACAAGGTCTTCCGGCTTTATACCATACCGGAATTCAGCAACAGTAAGCACTAATATCACCCATGCAGTTAATAATGAAATGAGAACATTTCCTATGAGTAATTTTTTCTTGAAAGTGGTTGAATAAAACCATAAGATGAAAATGGCAAGAAGATTAAAGAAAGGAATGTAAAAAATTTTCAGACGATAACCTACGTAACCACTCAGGGTTAGGCCTATTAAAGATAAAACAGCATGTAATAAAATAGCCATCCTTTTTCTTATAATGGCACCGACCACCACCCTGCCGGATTTATTTACCTGGTCGATATTTACATCAAAGTAATCGTTGATAATATAACCTGCCGCTGCAATGCAGACGGAGGCGATCGCTAATAAATAGAAAAGAAATTCAGTAAGTTTTAAAGTATATCCGGCATCACTTTCAGCATACACAAATGGCAAAATAAAATACCTGAACATCATTTGTGTCAACAAAATAAAAAGCAGATTAGGCCACCTGATCAATCTAAAAAATGCTTTTAATTCCTTCATGATAAATGAATGACGATATTTATGTTGAGGTGGTATTGGTGTGTAAACTCCACTTACCATTTAATTTCATCACCTTTTCAATTACATCTCTCACGCATCCTTCACCACCACAAAATGGTGAGATATAAGTGGCAACTTCTTTTATTTCAGAAACCGCATCTAGCGGACAGGTTGCAATCCCCACTAAATTCATACACTCATAATCGGGAATATCATCCCCCATAAAAAGAGACTCACTTAATTCCAAATTATTGGCTAACATCCATTCCTGCAATATTGTTGACTTATCCTTTACTCCCATAAAAACATGTTGCACCCCAAGCCTATTCAGCCGATTAGCCACTTCAGGAGAATCGCTACCCGAAATTACAATGATATTATATCCTGATTTTATTGCCAACTGTAATGCATAACCATCCCTCACATGCATCTTCCGCAACCATTTATTTTCTTCTGTTATATAAAGACCACCGTCGGTAAGAACACCATCCATATCAAATACAAATGTCTTTACATTTTGAAAAGCAGGTAAAATATACATAATGAAATTTTGGTTTCAACACTGCAAAACTAAGCGACAAAAAAGAAAAAAATAAAATAGTTTAATAAGAGTTGGCGTGCTGTTTCCTCAACGTTTTCCGTGAGCCTTAATTATACTTTCTGATAATTTCAGATAGACATATTTAAGTTCAGGATGACTGGAAAGTGCCTGTAGATGGCGGTTCAGCGTAAATATATCATCCCTGATAGCGGGGCCGGTTTGTGTGAGAAAAGGTGAATGCGAGTTAACCCTTGCATTCACTTCATTTATGAGAGGCAGCAACGTTTTGAATTCAAGCCTTTCTTTTTTACAAAACAATTCACCAAGCGCAAACATGTGGTTGGCAAAATTACCAACGAACACCGCGGCCACATGATAGTTGAGCCTCTCGGTATCATTAGCTTCCGATACATTGGGAGATAAAGTTTTTGCAAGTCCAATTACTCTGTGCAGAGATTCCTGGTTATTTCCATCAACAAGAAAAGGAATTTCGGGAATGTTTTCTGAAAATTTTGAAAGTGTTTGCAAAGGATACAAAACACCATTCATCTGCGATAATTCTTTGAGCACGTTAATTGAAATAGCCCCTGCTGTGTGAACAATGAATTTATCTTTTAAGGCAGTTATTTTGTCAAGATGTTCAAGTGCTACATCGCTCAATGCCAAAATATAAATATCTGCTTCGGCGAAATTGGATGCTGTGAGTACATCGTAACGGGCATTGTAAAGAGATGCTAAAGCCTGTGCATTTTCCATGCTCCTGCTGACAACTTGCACAATTTCGTGCCCCCCCTTTTTTAGCAATACACATAATACGGTTGCCGTATTACCTGAACCCACCATAACAATCTTCATCAATTACTTTTTTTAAAACCATAATTAATATACTTTTTAAGTACATTTTCGTTATAGTTTATATTAACGTTCTTCTAAATAATTAATTGCCATCGTGTTTTGGTAAATGGCAACTGACCGAAACTCTCGTTTCCTTGTTATGGGGACCACGAAGATATATAACAAGAAGTAAAAAACAAATTTTACTAAAGACTCTATTTAGGTGCATAAAAAGGAAAGTCATTTTGTAAATAAAATTTGATTTTTAATTTTTAAACTAATATTGCAACACGATGATTAATATAATTTTCGTACATTTTATAACAACAGAAAAGGAAAATTGAAGGAATTATGGCTAAAAATTTATTGATAGTGGAGTCGCCGGCCAAGGCCAAAACGATAGAGAAAATACTAGGGCCTGACTTCGAAGTGAAAAGTTGTTATGGTCATATTCGTGATCTTGAAAAAGATGATATGGGTATTGATATCAATAAAAATTTTCAACCAAGATACAAGGTACCCGATGATAAATTGAAGGTGGTAAAGGAATTGAAACAGTTGGCTAAAAGTGCAGAAACCGTTTGGCTGGCATCGGATGAGGACCGTGAAGGAGAAAGTATTAGCTGGCATCTTGCCGAAGTGCTAGGACTTGACGTGGCTACTACCAAAAGAATTGTGTTCCATGAAATCACAAAGCCTGCTATAAATGCGGCTGTTCAAAACCCAAGGCTCATCGATATGAATCTGGTAAACTCGCAGCAGGCACGCAGAGTAGTTGACCGGCTAGTAGGTTTTGAATTATCACCGGTGCTTTGGAGAAAAATTGGAATGCAGGGCGGTCTGAGCGCAGGTCGTGTACAAAGTGTGGCAGTTAAATTAATTGTGGAAAGAGAGAGGGAGATCAATCAGTTTGTGAGTGCAAACAGTTTTAAAATTGAAGCATTATTGGCGGCTACCGATCCTTCGGGAAAAAGAATCGCGTTTAAAGCAGAAGATAGTGGAGGCAAATCAATCGAGGAAGCTCAGACCTTTCTGGAAAAATGTAAAAATGCTGTTTACTCTGTAAAAGATGTAATTGTGAAACCCGGCAAACGCACGTCCGCAGCACCATTCACAACCTCGACATTGCAACAGGAAGCCAGTAGGAAATTAGGATATGGAGTAAGTAAAACCATGCTAATCGCTCAAAAGCTATATGAAAGTGGAAAGATCACCTACATGAGGACTGACAGTGTGAACCTGAGCGGTACCGCCAAAGGACAAATTGAATCAGAAATTTTAAAAAATTACGGTGAAAAATATCTCCAGCTAAGGAATTATAAAAACAAAAATGAAAGTGCGCAGGAAGCGCATGAGGCCATTCGACCGACTGAAATGAGCGATCATCAAATTCATGATCCTGAAACCGCAAGGCTTTATGACCTGATTTGGAAACGCACCATCGCAAGCCAAATGAGCGATGCCATTCTTGAAAAGACGACTGCAAAAATAAAAATAAGCACCACTGATGATGAGCTTTCAGCATCCGGTGAAGTGTTGAAATTTGATGGCTTTTTGAAAATATATAATGAAGGAAATGATGAGGATGAAAATGAAGGTACCGGTGGAGAAAGCAGGCTACCGCCTCTGTCAATAAATCAGCAATTGGATTTCGAGGAAATGACTGCAACGGAAAAGTTTACACGCCATGCAGCCAGATATACTGAAGCCTCTTTAGTAAAAAAATTAGAAGAGCTTGGAATAGGCCGACCGAGCACTTATGCACCTACTATCAGTACGATCGTAAAAAGAAATTATGTTGAGAAAAGAGATAAGGAAGGAGTCAATCGTGCGGTTCGTGTAATAAAACTTACCCGCCAAAACGAAATCAATCAACATACGTATAATGAAATTACCGGAGCCGAAAAGAGTAAGCTTTTCCCAACAGACCTGGGCATAGTGGTTACCGACTTTTTAAATCAGCATTTTGAAAAAGTAATGGATTATTCCTTTACTGCAAATATTGAAGAAGAGTTCGATAAGATTGCCGAAGGCAAGGAGCAATGGAATAATATGGTTGCAGATTTTTACACTCCCTTTCATAAAACGGTGGAACACACCCTTGAAAATGCCGAAAGAGCAAAAGGTGAACGTGAATTAGGAAAAGATCCACAAAGTGGAAAACCAGTATTTGCGCGAATGGGCCGTTATGGACCGATGGTGCAAATAGGATCGCAGGACGATGAGGAAAAGCCACGTTTTGCAAAATTAAAAGCCACGCAAAGCATTGAAACTATTTCAATGGATGAGGCAATGAACCTTTTTAAGTTACCACTCACATTAGGTGAACATGAGGGACTTGAAGTATCAGTAAATATTGGTCGCTTTGGACCTTATGTGAAATGGGGAGAGCAATTTATTTCGATGCCTAAAAATTCTGAACCCACTGAAACGGAACTTGACAAGGCTATAGAAATTATAAAAGCCAAACAGACAGAAGATGCGCCCATCGGGCATT
>JBDSHT010000017.1:0-11054 GCA_039918315.1 Ginsengibacter sp.
GTTTCCAGCTCTACAGATTTAGGTTTGGGCATCTTCGGCAAGATTGGTAAAAATGAAAATGTAGGTTATGATGTTTTAATTGGTAACAGTAACGGAGCCAAATTAGAAAATAATAAGTACAAGAAAATTTATACTTCCTTGTATGTTTATTTCTTAGATAAAAAATTAGTGTTCCAGGGAAATTATGAGCATGACAGAACCGCATCGAAACCGCTGCAAAAGGACATCAATAATTTTAAAGTCTTTGCAGCATATAAGACTTCAACAACAACAATAGGAGTTGAAGCATTCACCCAGTTAAAAACCAATAACGTTTATTATCTCAAAGGAATCGGAGATTCTGTTTATACAGATGTTGCTTCATCGGGCATTTCTTTTTATTTGACACAGGAATTGACCGAAAACAAATTGAATTTCTTTGCCCGTGTTGATTTTTACAACCCGGATAGAAAGTATAACAGCACTAATAATTATGCAAGCGGATATAGTACTACCAAAGAAACTTTTGCCACTTTAGGCCTTGATTTTATCCCTTATAAAAATGTCCATATCATGCCTAATTTATGGTACAATCAATATGGTAGTAAAATGCCGGGAGTGAGTGGCAATTTAAAAAGAGACTACGATCTTGAGGCGCGGGTAACCATGTATTTTTTATTCAATAAATAATTACAGATAACAAATTAAAACTCAAATTAAAATTATGAATTTCAAAAAAATAATTCTTTCGCTTTTAGTCATTAGTGTAGCAATTATGTTTACATCTTGTGGCGGTAATGGCAGCAGTTCCGGCAATGGTTCTGACTCCACTTCCACCGCCAGTAAAAATGAGATATTAGGAGCGGGTGCTACTTTCCCTTACCCTTTTTATTCAAAAGTTTTTGATGGGTACAATCAGGAAAAAGGAATTAAAGTAAACTACCAGTCAATTGGCTCAGGTGGTGGAATTAAGCAATTGCAAAACAAAACGGTTGACTTTGGTGCATCTGACGCGCCGATGAGCGATGAAGAATTGGCAAAATCTCCAGCACCGATTGTTCATATTCCTTCCTGTCTTGGAGCGGTAATTATTACGTATAATTTGCCCGGAGATCCCACTTTAAAATTCACGCCTGAGGTGCTGGTAAATATTTTTCTTGGTAAAATAACCAAATGGAATGACCCTGCAATTACTGCTATTAATTCAGCTGCTAAATTACCGGATCTTGCTATTTCTGTAATTCATCGTTCTGATGGAAGCGGAACTACTTACATTTTCTCAGATTATTTATCAAAAGTAAATGCTGATTGGAATACCAAACCGGGCAAAGGAAAATCTTTGGATTGGCCTGTTGGTCTTGGTGCAAAAGGAAATGAAGGAGTGAGTGGATTAGTGAAACAAACTCCGGGAAGTATTGGATATGTGGAGTTGGTTTATGCACTTCAAAATAAGATGCCTGCAGCTTCTTTAAAAAACAAATCAGGTAATTTTATTGATGCGTCTTTGCAATCAACCAGTGCTGCTGCTGCAATTGAGCTGCCGACTGACATGAGAGTTTCTTTGACAAACACTGAGGCTGCCAATGGGTATCCAATTTGTAGTTTCACATATTTATTGGTTTATGCAAATCAATCTTATGGAAGCAGAACAGAAGCGTCAGCAAAAGCAACATTAGAACTGATCAATTATGTAGTTCATGAAGGACAGAAAAATGCAGAAAAATTAGGCTATGGACCACTTCCTGATCCTGCGGTTAAAAAAGCAGAAGAAATTTTGAAATCGGTTTCTTACAATGGCAAACCCTTACTGTAAGAGCAATCCTTCATAACAAAAAACAGGTAAACTACTGTGGATTCATTCGAAAGATGTGTTCGCAGTATTTTTATAATAAATAAATTATAAATCAAGAATGACTCCTGCTATAAGTCATAAAGCAAAACGAATTAATTTTAAGGAAAAATCGTTTAAAAAAATGCTGACTCTTTCAGCAATCATTGTAGTGGTAATTTTAATTGCGATCTTCTTTACTTTGCTTATTAATTCTCTACCTTCTTTAAAAGCATTTGGGGTTAAATTCTTTTACCAGAAAACATGGGATCCGGTAAGAGACGAATACGGGGCTTTACCATTTTTAGCGGGAACATTGCTCACTTCTTTTTTGGCTCTTGTTATTTCTACGCCATTTTCCATTGCAGTAGCTATTTTCCTGGGCGAATATTATAAAAAGGGAGTCGTTTCTGAAATATTTAAAAACCTGATTGATTTGCTTGCAGGCATTCCTTCTGTAATTTATGGTTTCTGGGGTTTGTTTGTTTTAGTTCCTTTAGTTCGTGTAGTAGAAATGAAATTTAATATTCCGCCTTATGGAGTTGGCATTTTCACTTCGTCTGTTATTCTAGCTATTATGGTCCTTCCATTTTCAGTTTCACTTTCCCGCCAGGTAATTTCAATGGTGCCCGGACATTTAAAGGAAGCCGCTTATTCACTGGGTGCTACCCGATTTGAAGTCATCACAAAAATTATAATTCCCTACACAAAATCCGGCATATTTGCCGGTTTACTGTTGGCACTGGGACGAGCATTGGGAGAAACAATGGCTGTAACGATGTTGATAGGAAATACACATGCATTTCCTACTGGAATTTTTAGTCCTGGCAACACGATGGCAAGTGTGATCGCTAATGAATTCACAGAAGCTACCGGAACTCTGTACACTTCAGCCTTAATAGAAATGGGTTTATTCTTATTTGTAGTGGCAACAATCATCAACGTTTTTGGAAGGCAGATAATCAAAAGATTTACGCTTGAATAATCATTCTTAAAAATAAATTATCTTATGCAAAGGGTGTTGGAAGCACAATTAAATATAAAGAGGAAAATTTCTCAATCAAGTTTACGTGAAGTGCAAATTGGTGGACGAAATAGAAAAGATAGGCTATTTAAAGGAATCATTATTGCGGGCACCCTTGTATCAACCTTGCCCTTACTGCTAATATTATTTTATATTTTTAAACAAGGAATTTCAGCAATCAATTGGCATTTTTTAACCCATCTTCCTAAGCCTGTTGGCGAAAGCGGCGGTGGGGTTTCCAATGCTTTGGTTGGCAGCATTTTAATTTTATCGGTTGCCTGCCTTTTGGCGATTCCTATCGGAATTATTATTGGAATTTATTTAAGCGAAGATAAAAAATCACGGTTGGGTTATTATTGCAGACTGGCCGTTGATGTGTTGCAAGGCATTCCTTCCATCGTAATAGGCATTATCATTTATGAATGGGTAGTGAGGCCGATGGGCGGGTTTTCAGCTCTTTCGGGAAGTATCGCGCTATCGCTGATGATGCTTCCATCTATTATAAAATCAACGGAAGAAACGCTAAAGCTTTTACCGGAATCTTTAAAAGAAGCCTCTTTGGCGTTGGGTGTTCCTTATTATAAAACCATTTTGAGAGTAATCGTTCCAACCGGACTTAGTGGAATTTTGACTGGCGTTATTTTAAGCATAGCGAGAGTTATTGGTGAAACAGCACCCTTATTATTTACTGCTTTTGGTAATCCATTTATGTCAACTAATATCCTTAAACCGATGAGCAGTTTACCACTAATTATTTTTAATTATGCAACTAGCCCTTATGAAGATTGGCATCAACTGGCGTGGGGTGCTTCGATGTTGTTGATATTGATGATTTTGATTTTAAATATTATTACTAAAATAGTTCAACGTAAATGGAAAGTGCAATTTTAAAAGCAACTGACTTTAATGCTTTTTTTGGAAAAAATCAGATTCTGAAAAATATAAACCTTGAAGTACATAAAAATAATGTTTGGGCCATTATGGGTCCATCGGGTTGCGGAAAAACAACTTTTATCAGGTGTGTGAACCGGATGCATGAGCTAGTACCAGATGCAACTGTCAAAGGTTCTCTACAAATAAAAGGAGAGGAAATATATGATGTGAACCCTGTGGTGTTGAGGAGAAAAGTGGGAATGGTTTTTCAGCGACCGAATCCTTTCCCTACGATGAGCATATATGATAACGTAATCGCGGGGTATATTTTAAATGGTGTCAAATTGAGTAAAATGGAAAAAGATGAAATCGTGGAAACTTCTTTGAAACAGGCGGCTTTGTGGATGGAAGTGAGAAGCACGCTTCATAAAAAAGGCACTTTTTTATCAGGCGGTCAGCAGCAAAGATTATGTATTGCCCGCGCCCTGGCAATGAATCCTGAAATTTTGTTGCTAGACGAAGCCACCTCCGCATTGGATCCAATTTCTACTTCTATGATTGAAGATTTAATCCATCAATTGAAAACAGAATATACAATACTGATGGTAACGCACAATATGCAGCAGGCGGCGAGAGTAAGTGATAAAACAGCTTTTTTTTATTTAGGTGAATTAATAGAAGCCGATAATACAAAAACAATTTTCACCAATCCCAAACACGCAAAAACACAGGAATATATCACTGGCCATTTCGGTTAATAATACTAACGAACAAAATTAAAAACTATGGCACTTACAAAATGGAATCAAAAACTTACTCCACTCGATAATGAAATTCAGCAATTAAAATCTGAACAGATTCGTATGTGGGAGATGGTTTTATCTCAATTGAGAAAAGCCGAGGAATCTTTATCGAAAAAAGATAAAGACCTGGCCAGGGAAGTAGTTTCTTCTGAAAAAAGAATAAACGCTTTTGAATTAAAAATCGACAGTGATTGTGAAGATATTCTTGCTTTGTTTTCTCCAGTAGCCATCGATCTTCGGTTTATATTAGCCGTGTTAAAAATAAACATGAACCTGGAACGCACGGGCGATATAGCAGAAGGTATTGCGAGATTTGTTATTAACCTTCCCGAAGATTTTGATGTACAAATACTCGAAATTACCCGCGTAATTGAAATGTTCAAACAAGGAAATGATATGATTGCCGAAGTAATGGAAGCCTTTGAAAAAGAAGACACCTTGCTGGCGAGAAAAGTATTTAAAAAAGATGACCTGCTGGATGACATAAACAAAAATGCAGCGAATGTAATTGCTGAATATATCAGTAAAAACCCTTCCAAAATTGAATCAGCACTTTATATTTTATCTGCTATCAGAAAACTGGAACGCGTTGGCGACCAGGCAAAAAATATGGCCGAAGAAATTATATTCTACTCAGAAGCAAAAGTTTTAAAACACAAATCCAAAAGTAAAAAAGAAAGCAGAGAAGGTGAAGAATAGAACCCCGATAAATTAAGGCTGGAAATCTGGGCAATTTTTTATATAAAAGCTATTTTAACTACATGCCTTTCTTCTATAAAATTGTAAGAGACATCAAAGTCATACTTATCGCAAATAGTTTTTACAATAGACAAACCAAGGCCGATAGAATCGCCGGAAGCAGAATCTTTTTTAAAGCGCTCAAACAATTCGGATGTTTTTATTTTAGGGGCAGTCCCTGTATTGCTTACTGACAGGCCATTTGCGCCTAGGTCTATTTTAATATTGCCTCCGGGATAATTATGCTTTATTGCATTTACAACAACATTGGAAATTAAAATTTCAGCAAGCGATTCATTCAAATCTATAAAGAAATCATTTGCAATATTTTTAACGATCGTAATATCTTTTGCTGATGCAAGTTCTTCCAGGTTCTCTATATAACGTGTTAGGATAAACGAAAAATTAATGCGTTCTGTATTGTCGAATTGACTGTTTTCAATTTTAGTAAGCAACAATAAAGACTGATTCATTCTCGAAAGCCTCGATGCCGCATCATTCAAACTTTGAATTACATTGATTTGGGCTCCATCAAGGTTTTCAGACTGTAATAATAACTCGATTTTGTTCTTAATAATAGCCAATGGAGTTTGTATTTCATGTGAAGCATTTTCTGTAAAGCGTTTTAAAGATTCATAATCACTGCTTACTTTTTGTATCATCAAAAATGTAGTTGCGTTCAGTTCTTTGAATTCATCCACATCAGTTGGCTGCAATAATATTTTATTTTTTGCGGAAAGATTAAACTGCTTCAACTGTTCAAGCGTATTATTAAATGGCTTCCAAAGCTTACTTAAAACAAATCGGTTAGTAATAAAAAGAATTAATAATAAAACGGCAATTACCAAAAGGGTAATCATTAAAATTAGCCGGACAATATCCTCCGTTTCCTGCACCGACTTATTTATAGTGGCGATGTAATAATTTCCATTTTCCTTTATCAGAAAATCAATTCTTCTGAAAGGTTCAGATTCATCTTCGATTTTATTGTAAATATTTTCATTGGTAAGTTTTGTTTCAAAATGAGTAAGGCTGGTTGGAGTAAATTCTATTTGCTGATCTTTATAATTGGAGGCTTCCTGCAGAATTCCTTTCTCGTTGACATAGTGAATGATTTCCTGCTTCTCAATTTGTAAATCATTATCAACCTGGTTCAGCAAAACTATATGAAGTATAAAATAATACGCAATGCTGCTTATCAAAAGTATGCCTATTGTGATGGGAATATTTACCCGGTTATATTTTGCAATTAATTTCATCAGTCGCTAAATTTATATCCCATACCATAAACAGATTTTATATAATCCACCTCGCCTTTATCCATTAATTTTTTGCGCAGGTTTTTAATATGCGTATAAATAAAATCAAAATTACCCCCTACATCATTCCCCCAAAGATGCTCTGCTATTGCCTCTTTGGAAACAAGTCTTTTTTTATTGGAGATAAAATACAAGAGTAATTCGTATTCTTTTTTAGTAAGCTCCACAGGATTATTTGCTACCGTTACCATTTTACTTTGTGTATCAATGCTTAGGTTATTAAATTGAATAATGCTTTTTCCATCAAAATTTTTTCTTCTGATAATCGCGGCAATACGGGCATTCAATTCTGAAAGGTGAAATGGCTTTGGCAAATAGTCATCGGCTCCTAAATTTAATCCCCGAATTTTATCATCAAGAGAATTTTTTGCAGAAATAATAAGTACGCCATCTGTTTTTTTATCTTCCTTCAGTTGTTCAAGTATTTTCAATCCATCACCATCAGGCAGCGTTATGTCGAGTAATACACAATCATAATCATTGTATTCAACTTTACGAATCGCATCATGAAAGTTTTCCGCAATATCGCAATGATATTCCTGCTTTGCCAGGTATTCAGCTATGCTTTCACTTAGCGCTTTTTCATCTTCTATTATAAGGATTTTCAAACAATAAAATTTTCGGAAATTACAAAATGAATCTGAGGAAATTTAGAAGAAATTGAATGACCTGATCAGTCAAACAATTTAATAATTTAAGTAAGAGCTGAAGAAAAATGGGTTGTAAGCGCATTAAGCCTTTTTAAATAACTTCAAATTTTATTCAGAATTCGATTTTAAGTTTACTTCGCAATACAAAAGATTTATCTAAATTGATAATTTAAACCCTTCAGGTCTTGAATAAATTCAACATTTCTTTTATCACTTTACTTCTCTTTATTCTTTCACAGTTTTTTAAGTCGCTGTACCGAATTGATTTGCACCTTTTAGAATATATCAATCACGAAAGGATAAAACCTTTAGATAGTTTTTTGATTTTTATCACCAATACTTCTTATTACATAGCATTTGCAATTCCGACAATCTTGTTGATTTATGCGTTTATAAAAAATCGTGGTAAGCTCAAGAGGCAGTGTTATTTATTGTTGAGTTCCCTAATTATTAATTCTCTAATCATTTATATCATAAAGCGTGTGGTAAATCGGCAACGTCCATTTGAAGTAGATAGCTTTATTGAAAAATTAACGAGTGCGGGAAGTCCGTCTTTTCCATCCGGGCACACTGGCGATGTATTTTTAATTGCAACAGCACTCACACTTTTATTTTCAAAACAAAGATGGTGGCTTCTTGTAGTATGGATATGGGCTTTTATAGTAGCATACTCAAGACTAGCCCTGGGCGTCCACTATCCGAGTGATGTAGTGGCTTCCATGATAATTAGTAGCAGTATCGCAATTGGGGTTAATAGTTTTTTTAGAAGTCGAAACTTTTTAAATGTAGATGCAATCTCTTAGTTAGATTGAAAAGTAATTTTGCCAGGAAGGAATTTTTACTAATTATCCGGGCACCAATTTTATTTTTATTGTAAAATATTTTGGCTAAACATTCGGGACATATATTATTATGACTTTACTTTTTTATAAATACTAGATGCTATCGTACTTTACGGGGAAATGCGATTTTCTTTTCAATAATTGGAATTAATATTTTACACTTCAAAGCCTTAATTTATGTGGTGGATATTTGCTTTACTTTCAGCGTTTTTTGCAGCACTCACGGCCATCTTTGCTAAGATAGGTATTAAAGGAGTTGACACAGATTTAGCAACAGCTATCAGAACAGTCGTTATTCTGATTCTTGCATGGGGCATTGCATTTTTTAGAGGCGGCGCAGCCACCATGTCCTCATTAACAAAACAGAATATTATTTTTCTTTGTCTCTCAGGCATAGCAACCGGACTTTCATGGATATTTTATTTTAAAGCCCTCCAGATAGGCAAAGTATCGCAGGTAGCACCTGTAGATAAAATGAGCGTGGCTATTGCTATAATTCTGGCGGTTGTATTTTTAGGAGAACCACTTACCTGGAAAACCGCTATCGGCGCCTTGCTTATTATAGGCGGAAGTGTAGTTTTAATTTTATGACAAAGTCACATTGGTATACCTACTTTGCCTGGTATTCCGTAATTCTTTCACTTCCCGCTGTTTTATCATCTGCTACAAGAATTTTCCGACAATTAAATTTTAAAGTCCTTGATCAATCGTTTTTGCCGATCGCTAAAATATTTCAGGTAGCCAGCTTTCCCTTTGTCGCTAAGGAACGACCGTTCAATCATTTCTCTCACAGCTTCTTCTTTTCCGGTCAGATCATCAATAATACTTTCAGCCAACTTTAAAGGAATGTCCATTTTTTCTGCAAAAGAGATAAATGCCTTTCTTCTATAAATACCGGTTTCCAAAAAATCAGCCTCATTATGATCTCCATCATACAAACCATCTCTCATACAAATGTCGGAGTCGCTAAGATGAAGAGATGTACACATAAGATCATAAGCCGGACTTAGCAGATAATCGCCATGTTCACTTTCCATCACGGAAAAGTTCTTCAAATGTGAATCTCCGTTAGCAATAAGATAATTGAAAACAACCAACCTAAAAAAGTTTACGAGCTCTACCTTAGCTGCGGGTACATACTTCTGTATTAGCTTCGCAATATCTAAATAAGATGCGTTGTACTTGTAGTCGTCACCTTCTGCTTCATGGCTCTTGCCTAACAATGTCGCAAAGTCTTCCACCTGGTACTTTGTTCCATCGGGTTTAATGTCAAATCTCCGTGTCAGGTATGCCGGAGTGCCATCATTAAAAAAAATCATTGCGGCAGCGGCTGTTTTGATGCCAAATATCTGCCGGGCTATTTGCATGGTAACGTGCTCATTTGCCGGCATGTCATCCACATGTTCCAACCGCTCTGCGGGTATGGGTTTTAATATATGTGTGCCTTTACTTTCCACTAACACAAGTTTTTTATTTACGAGTCGAAGGCTATACTTTTCCTGGTAGCCGCTAATGCTGAGACTCTTCCTTTTCTCATTGTATTCTCTTGTAAGTTCAGCATTTTTACCTGGTGGACCGAATCGCAGTATGTGATTAACATCTTTTGTGCGGGTTCCGAATAGCAATAACCTTCCCGTGGGACTATAGGTTGAATATCCTTCTTTTAAAGTACATGGGCAATATTTTATATTAGGAAGCATCTTTTAATTCTTTAACGGTTAAGGGGCCAATACTGTCTTCTTTGGCCGTGGCCAACAATAAACCGAAATAGTCGTTCTCATCTATTTTTAACATGCGACACTGCATCTTCTTATTCA
Source organism: Ginsengibacter sp. (assembly GCA_039918315.1). GTDB lineage: Bacteria > Bacteroidota > Bacteroidia > Chitinophagales > Chitinophagaceae > Ginsengibacter. Next base: position 9,874 of record JBDSHT010000017.1, read on the forward strand.
CACCTTCACTCAACAGGTTGGTAAATACCGGGAACAATAAATCACTTTCGTAAGGATCATCCCGCAATGGCATTGTTATACTTATCGGTCGACCACCGTTACTAATGTGTTCAACCAAGTACGTGAAGCTATACCTCCTGCCTGATTTTTTCAGCACGCCTGCTGGCACACCATTATATAATACTTGCACTCCTGTTGTTTGCGTACCTATATTTATTGAATCCATTGTCTTTTATTTATTCTCGCTCACTTTGTCCTTTAGTACTAACTGTAGATGTAACCCTACGGCATCTGCGAGTTGTATAAGAGTTTGAAGAGATGGATTTGCTTTTCCTGCCTCTACCAACTGTATCGTTCTTGTGCTCACACCTGCAATCGAACTTAATTGAGGTTGCAACAAGCCCAATAATTCCCGGCGTTCCCGGATTGATTGCCCTATGTTGATTGCTATATTACGTAACATAATTTGCTTTTTCCGCAATATCCGAAAAATATTGATCATAAGCAATAGAATGCGTAACATATTGCGCAATTGAACTAAAACGTCTTGTAATAAAAACAAATAGACTTGAATACGCATTGTACTGCGCAATATGTTATCAAACATCCACCAACTGAGCTACTCAAAAAATTCCTCAATATATTTCCTTGATTTCATCTTCTTTATCGCCAATTCTCTCTTTTTTGCTTCCGCTAAAGTTGGATAGAATTCTGAATACTTTAATATCCATGGAATGCCTGTTGAAGTAAACTTTGAATGTCCAATGCTATGCTCATACATTCTTCTTTCTAAATCAGTGCATGCACCGATATAATATTTGTTGAGCTTCGCTGAAAAAAGAATGTAAGTATAGGGCATAAAAAAAACCTCTTCGTTAAAAGAGGTCAGTGATTCGGCTGGGACTCGAACCCAGGACCCATACATTAAAAGTGTATTGCTCTACCAACTGAGCTACCGAATCAAAATTTATTTCAAAGTTATCAGAACCCTCCCGATTTAATCGGGATGCTCTACCAACTGAGCTACCGAATCAAAAATCTATTTCAAAGTCACCAGAACCCTCCCGATTTAATCGGGATGCTCTACCAACTGAGCTACCGAATCAAAATTTATTTCAAAGTTATCAGAACCCTCCCGATTTAATCGGGATGCTCTACCAACTGAACTACCGAATCAAAAA
>JBDSHT010000018.1:0-12240 GCA_039918315.1 Ginsengibacter sp.
AATCCTATTTGTTCGTCATCCTAATAACAGGAATGATCATTTCTTCCAAACTTATTCCCCCGTGTTGAAAAGTATTTTTGTAATAATTCGCAAAGTGATTATAATTATTGGGGTAACATAAATAGCCATCTTCTTTGGCAAAAATGTAGGACGAATTTACATTTGGAACCGGTAATCCGGCAAGGCGCGGGTCGCGAAAAGCAAGTACTGATTTAGGTTCGTAATTTAAATTGCGTCCATGCTTATAACGCAGGTTTGCAGTAGTCTGTTTATCTCCCACAACTTTGCTGGGCGAATTTACTCTCACACTTCCGTGATCCGTAGCTACAATTAAATTCATCTTTTTTCCTGAAATCTTTTTTAATGCAAGATGAAGTGGAGAATGTTCAAACCATGATGCCGTAAGGCTTCTATAACTTTCCTCGTCATTGGCCAGTTCTTTCAGTACCTCCATTTCCGTGCGGGCATGACTGAGCATATCCACAAAATTATAGACGATTATATTTATGTCGTTGCTCAAAAGATTATGGATATTATCCCCCAATTTTTGAGCGTCCTGATGATTGGTAATCTTAGTGTAAGAATATTTCAATTGCTCCTTTCGAAGCCTCTTTAACTGACCGACAAAAAACTGTTCTTCGTATAAATTCTTACCTCCATCTTCATCATCATTTTTCCATTCAACCGGAAATTGTTTCTCAATTTCTATCGGTAACAATCCCGCAAAAATTGCATTGCGACTGTATTGTGTAGCTGTTGGCAATATGGAATAAAAAGTTTCTTCTTCATGAATTCTAAAGCTTTCAGCAAAAAGTGGCTGTATCGATTTCCACTGATCAAACCTTAAATTATCAATCAAAATAAAGAACGTCGGCACACCAGGTTCAATGTGCGGAAACACTTTAAACTTCAATAAAGAATTACTCATGATCGGTGCATCTGCCGCCGGATTTGTAACCCAGTTAGAATAATTTTTAGAAATAAATTTAAAGAATTCTGTATTCGCCTCATTCTTTTGAGACTGAAATACTTCACGCATTTCGGGGCTGTCACTTTTCTTCATTTCCAATTCCCAATACACTAATCTTTTATAAATTTCCATCCATCCTTTATGATCAGGATTGTCATTTAAAGCCATAAACAATTCTCTGAATTGTTGCTGATAACTCGATGTAGTTTTCTCCGCCACCAATCTTTTATTATCTATAATTTTTTTCAGTGAAAGCCAAACCTGGTTTGGATTTACGGGCTTGATGAGATAATCAGAAATTTGTGAACCGATCGCTTCATCCATTAAATTTTCAGTCTCATTTTTTGTAATCAGCACAATTGGAATCTGCGAATTAACTTCCTTTATTTTTTGCAAGGTTTCCAGACCTGTGATTCCCGGCATACTTTCATCAAGCAGCACTACATCAATGGGATTTTCTTTTACGTAATCTATCGCGTCATGTCCATTGCTCAATGATTTTACATCATATCCTTTATTTTCTAAAAACATGATTTGAGATTTCAAACTTTCCATCTCATCATCCACCCATAATATTTTTGCTTTGTTCATGTGTCGCTTTTAATGTAAAATTCGGTAAAGAAATCTCCGTTATAATTGTTCTCTTTCACAATGCTATTGCTACAAATATAATTTATTCCCTTTCCAAAAATTATCTTTGCAAAAGGGGTAAATCATTTTAACAAAACAAGAATGGCGTTTAGAAAAATAATCAATGATCCGGTGTATGGTTTCATTACAATTGATGATGAACTTATTTATGAAATCATCTCCCACCCCTATTATCAAAGGCTGCGAAGAATACATCAAATGGCCCTGGCAGAATTTGTATATCCTGGTGCTGTTCATTCAAGACTACATCATTCGTTAGGCGCTTATCACCTTATGTGCAATGCGCTTCACGAACTAAAAAGCAAAGGGATAGCAATTTTACCTGACGAAGAACAAGCTGCAAAAATTGCGATTCTCTTACATGATATTGGCCATGGCCCTTATTCTCATGCCTTGGAGTCAACCTTGATTGAAGGAATTTCTCATGAAGAAATTTCTTTAATGATCATGAAAAAAATAAACGAAGAATTTGATGGAAAAATTAGTCAGGCAATTCAAATTTTTATCAATGAACATCCTAAAAAATTTCTTCATCAATTAATGAGTGGTCAACTTGATGTTGACAGAATGGATTATTTAATTAGAGACAGTTTTTTTACCGGAGTAAGTGAAGGAGTAATCGGATACGACAGAATTATAAAAATGCTCACCGTCCATAATCAGGAATTAATGGTGGAGGAAAAAGGAATTCATTCTATCGAAAAATTTTTGGTCTCGCGGCGGTTTATGTATTGGCAGGTTTACCTCCATAAAACGGTTCTGTGTGCAGAAAAAATGTTGGTAAATATTATTAAGCGTGCAAAATTTATTAAGGCAGAATCACCATCGAAAGTTTTTAATTTCTTCTTAAATAATGAATATTTAGCAGCAGGTTTTGAAAATAGTTTAAGCAATTTTTGTTTGTTGGATGATTACGATGTTCTGTTTGCAATTAAATCGTGGGCTGATCATCCGGATAAAATATTATCTGCGCTTTGCAAAGGTCTCATCAATCGGAACCTTTTAAAAATTCAATATTCCGGACAAATTATTTCAACGGATTTATTGGAAGAAAAAAAAGAAATTGCAATGCGCAAATTAAACATCAGCGATGAAGAAGCAGGCTACTTAGTGTTTTCAGGCGAAACCCAAAATAGAACTTACAGTAAAGAAGATGAATACATAAAGATCTTATTTAAGGATAGAACCGTTCGCGATATTTCAGAAGTTGATAACGCACTCATTAATCAAAGTTTATTCGGCACGGTAAAAAAATTTTACATTTGTTTTATGAAGTAGCTTTTCAATCAATAGTGTAATTTTAATTCATTAACACTGAATCATTAATTTAATAATTCAATGAAATTTACAGCAAAACAAATAGCTGATTTAATAGAGGGAACCGTAGAGGGCGATCCTAATGTGGCCGTGACTTCCTTTGGCAAATTGGAAGAGGCCACTGAAGGCCAGTTGTCATTTCTTGCAAACCCCAAGTACGAAGAATTTATTTATTCTACCAAAGCATCTATTATCATTGTAAATAATTCATTTGAATTAGAAAAATCTTTGAATGCAACGCTGATAAGGGTTCCGGATGCTTATTCTTCGTTTGCGGTTCTGTTAACCGAATACGCAAAAATGGCGAAAGCCAATCTTACCGGTATAGAACAACCGGTTTACATCCACGCAACTGCTAAAATGGGTGAAAATGTTTTTATTGGCGCTTTCACTTACTTGTCCGAAAATGTTACGATCGGCAACAATGTAAAAATTTACCCCCAGGTTTATTTGGGTGAAAATGTAATCATTGACGATGGAACCGTTTTGCATCCCGGAGTAAAAATTCATCACGATTGTTTTGTTGGTAAAAATGTAAGTATCCATGCCGGAGCTGTGATTGGTGAAGATGGGTTTGGATTTGCACCGCAGAAAGATGGCAGTTTTAAAAAGGTTCCTCAAATTGGAAATGTAGTGATTGAAGATAATGTAGAGATTGGAGCAAACACGACAATTGACCGAGCCACTATTGGCTCAACTATTATAAAATCAGGAGCCAAATTAGACAACCTAATTCAAGTTGCCCATAATGTGGAAGTAGGAAGTAATACAGTGATAGCCGCGCAGTCCGGAATCAGTGGCAGCACCAAGATTGGAAAAAATGTTATGATTGGTGGACAGGCTGGGTTTGCAGGGCATCTTCAAATAGCCGATGGTTCTAAAATTAATGCACAGAGTGGAGTAGGCAAATCAATTAAAATACCAAACACGGCTGTAACAGGATCTCCTGCTTTCGATTATAATCATGCGCTTCGTAGCCAGATCATTAGCCGTAACCTGCCCGCAATGGAAAAACGGATTAAAGAATTAGAACAAATGGTTGAGAAACTAAAGAATGAAAATGTGATTGATTAAATAAACGGAAGATTAACTAAGTTTTTTTCTTTAATCCATAAATACACCCACCATCTATATCAAATTAAAGCAATAGTTTACTTACTTTCGCGCCCATGGGAACATTGAATTCTAAGGAGAAACACTTTCAACACACGATCAAAGAAGCAGTTACCATTTCCGGTTCCGGAATACATACCGGAGCTTCCGTAACGCTACAGATTTTATCCGCCGCACCTAATTCCGGAATCAATTTTAAAAGAATTGACCTTGCGGGACAACCGGTTGTAAAAGCGGATGTTGATAATGTTATTGAAACAAACCGAAGCACAACTATTGAAGCAAATGGTGCAAGAGTGGGAACCATAGAGCATCTTATGGCCGCTTTGGTAGGAATGCAAATTGACAATGCCCTGATAGAAATTGATGGAGAAGAGGTGCCAATTCTGGACGGTAGTTCAAAAATATTTTTCAGTCATCTTGCAAAAGCAGGAGCAGAAAAGCAAAATGTTGAAAAAATAATTTACAATATTGAACACAACATTTCATTCGTAGATGAAGACAAGAAAGTGGAAATGGTCGCCATGCCGTACAATGATTACCGGATAAATACACTGATCGATTTTAATTCACCAGTGCTGGGTACACAACATGCTGATCTGCGCAACATCCGCGATTTTGAAAACGAAATAGCCCCAAGCCGTACGTTTTGCTTTTTTCATGAACTTGAATTGTTGATTGCCAATGACCTGATAAAAGGTGGAGATATCAACAATGCGATTGTGGTAGTTGACAAGCCAGTCGATGCTGATCAGGTAGAAAGAATTTCCAAAATATTCAATAAAAAAGATGTAAAAGTCAGTGAGGCGGGGATTTTAAATAACCTTACGCTTCGTTTTCCAAATGAACCTGCGAGGCATAAATTATTGGACGTAGTTGGCGATCTTGCTTTAGTAGGATACGCGTTTAACGCACATATAATTGCTAACAGACCCGGCCATTCCAGCAATATAAAATTTGCAAAAAAAATTAAAGAGCATATTAAAAAATATAAGCATCGACATGATATTCCTAAATACGATCCTAATGTGCCACCGATATTAGATATTCAGGAAGTAGAAAATACGCTTCCACACCGGTATCCCTTTTTAATGGTCGATAAAATAATTGAACTTTCCGATACCCACGTGGTGGGGATAAAAAATGTAACTTTCAATGAGCCATTTTTCCAGGGTCACTTTCCCGGAAACTCAGTGATGCCGGGCGTTCTATTAGCAGAAGCCCTTGCACAAGTTGGCGGATTTATTGCCATCCCCAGGAATTCGCCAGACAAATACGATACTTATTTTCTAAAGATTGACAATTGCAAATTCAAACAGAAAGTTGTTCCCGGAGATACCCTAATTTTGAAAATGGAGCTTATGCATCCGATCCGGAGAGGAATATGTGAAATGAAAGGAACCGTATATGTAGGCGATAAGTTAGTAACAGAAGCCATATTAATTGCACAAATAGTAAAACGACCTACCCCGTAATATGATAAGCCCCCTAGCACATATTCATCCCAACGCAAAAATTGGTTCCAATGTAGAGGTTGGTCCTTTTGCCATCATTGAACAAAATGTGACTATTGGTGATGATTCACACATAATGCCGCATGCAGTAATCATGAAGGGTACCACGTTGGGAAAAGGATGTAAGGTTTTTCCGGGTGCGGTATTGGGTGCTATACCACAGGATTTAAAATTTGACGGAGAAGAAACTACTGTTGAAGTAGGCGACAATACTACTATCAGGGAATGTGTAACTATAAACAGGGGAACCATTGATAAGTGGAAAACGGTTGTTGGCAGCGATTGTTTATTAATGGCTTACAGCCATATTGCTCATGATTGTATTTTAGGCGATCATGTTATTATTGCTAACTCGGTACAATTAGCGGGACATGTAGAGATTGGCGACTATGCCTTCATTGGTGGAATGGCAGCAGCGATTCAGTTTTCCAAAGTGGGTGCTCATAGTTATATTGCAGGCGGCACTGAAATCATTAAAGACATTCCTCCTTATATAAAAGCAGGGCGCAGCCCATTAACCTATGCCGGTGTAAACTCAATAGGGCTGCAAAGAAGAGGATTTTCTACCGAAAAAATAAATGGCATTCACGAGATTTACAGAAACATTTATATGCGCGGAATGAATACCTCGCAGGCCGTTGACTATATAGAGGAGAATCTTCCGGATACTGAGGAAAAAAGAGAGATCCTTGAATTTATAAAAGATAGTAAGAGAGGGATTTTAAAAATGTCTTCCAAAGAAAATGTGGATGAGAATTAGCCTCAGTCTCCTCGGAAAAAGATATAATAAGGATTGGATATTTCGCAATCTCACCTTTGAATTTTCTTCTGCAAAATCGTATGCAATTACGGGGCCCAATGGATCGGGAAAATCAACACTATTACAGATAATCTCAGGCTCTGCTATTCACAACGAAGGCAGCATACAATATTCCACATCCGACTCAATAATTTCAGAAGAAAGTGTTTTTCAAAAAGTCTCATTTGCTGCTCCCTATCTTGAATTAATAGAGGAGATGACCCTGGTTGAATTTTTTTCGTTTCACCAAAAAATGAAGGGATGGCTGCCAGGGATGGACACTTCGCAGATTATAAATATTCTTAGCCTCCAAAAATCTGCAGAAAAGCAAATACGCTATTATAGTAGTGGAATGAAACAAAGGGTAAAATTAGCCCAGGCTATTTTTAGTAATGTTCCGGTAGTTCTATTGGATGAGCCACTAACCAATCTTGACCAGGAAGGAGGAACGCTTTATCACTCTTTAATAAAAAACTATTGTGCTGACCGGCTATTAATTATAAGTAGTAATGATGAAAAAGAATACTCATTTTGCGATGAAATAATTAACATTCAGGCCTACAAATGAAAATCAATAATTGGTCATTTCCATTATCTTTGCCCATCAATTTTTATAAGTGAAAGGAAGAAAGATTTTTTTATTAATAGCCCTAATTGTTATTGCGGACCAGGTTTTAAAGTTTTATATAAAAACCAATTATCACATTGGAGATTCTCATTCAGTAATAGGAAATTGGTTCAAGTTATATTTTATTGAAAATGAAGGAATGGCCTACGGGTGGAAATTTGGTGGCGAGTGGGGCAAAATGGTTTTAACTCTTTTTCGTTTAGGTGCGGTTATTTTTGGAGTGTTTTACATTAGGCAAATTATCCAAAAAAAATATCATCCCGGTTTCATTATTTGTGTGGGTTTAATATTTGCCGGAGCATTAGGAAATCTCATTGATAGTATGTTTTACGGAATTATTTATGAAGCAAGCAATATAGATGGTTCTAATATTGCAAAAATATTCCCGAAGCATGGCTATGCTGGTTTTCTGCACGGAAATGTGGTGGATATGTTGTACTTCCCCATTATAGAAAATGCAACATTTCCTTCATGGATTCCATTTTGGGGTGGACAGGATTTTGTATTCTTCAGGCCAATATTTAATATTGCCGATGCTTCTATTTCTTCCGGCATCATCGCAATACTTCTCTTTCAAAAGCGTTTCTTTAAAGTGCAAAACGAAAAAATCAATAAGACTGTGGAAACACAAGCAGTTGTAAATGATGAAGTGCAGGTTTCCTGATTTTAATAAAACTATCCATATTTAAACTTATAAAATGAAATATTTCAGAATATTTCTGTTGATTTTTGCCGGAATCATTCTATTGAATTCCTGTGATAAAGAATACAGTTATGTAAGCAATGGCCTTAAACTTCCCTCAGGAAATTGGGAATTTAAAGACAGCGGCAAATATTATATTGGTGAGATGGACACAGCTTACATATCGGGCAATACTGGCAGCAAGGAACTCCATTTGATTGGAACAAGTGCAGTGGGAAATGAAAAATTTTCGATCACTCTATATTCTGATAATTTCAAACCCGGTACCTACAAAGCCTCTTTATTCCAGGCTACTTTTACATATTCCGGTTCAAAAATCATTTACAAAGCCAACCAAAGTACGGATGAGTTTATTGTAACTATTTCTTCTTTATCTTCTAAATTAATTACGGGAACTTTTTCAGGGATGGCATTAGATTCAAGCAACAACAGCAAAAAAATATTTAATGGAAAGTTTAAGTCAACTTTCGGCGGAGCCAGTTTCGGACCTGTTTCGGTAGGAGTATTAGGAGATAGTTCCGGCAAATGCAAATCAATGCAGGTGAATGGAGTGTATAAGCAGGGCGTAACCAGTACTGCAGCAAACACAGTGCAGGTGCAGGTTACCGTGGCATCCATCGGCGATTATTCCATAACAACTAATTCTGTGAATGGAATCATCTTTTCCGGAACCGGAAATTTTAGCAAAACTGGAGTACAAAATATTTTATTGACAGCAAGTGGAGTTCCTGCTTTTCCGGGAGATCAATCCTTTATTGTAAAATACGGCAACAGCCAATGTGCTTTCACAGTAAACTTTTTACCCGGTGCTGCTGCCTCCAATGATTACTATCCATTAACTATCAATAACACCTGGACTTATGGTGATGTAAATGGGACTGTATCAGATTCATTCACACTAAAAGTAATAAGCAACTCTAAAATAATAGGTGGAAATACTTACAGCGATTTAGCGACGTACGATGTACCTCCATCAGGCGCTTATGATTCTACATACATCCGAAAAGCAAACGGAAACTATTTTAGTTACATGGATTTCAGTAACTATTTCTTCTTCGACCAAACAACTTATGCCGAGACCATTATTTTAAAAGATAATGTTCCCGTGGGAAGTACCTGGGTTTCACCAACAGTTTCCGGAACCATTTCAGGAGTGCCTGTTTCAGGTTCTTTTAAATTCACAATCTTAGAAAAGGGAGTACCAGCCATCCTGGGCATTTTTAGCTTTCCTGATGTGATAAAAGTGAAAATGGAATCAATCGTTGCAGGAACCACAATCGGTTTTATCGAATTTTGGTATGCAAAAAATGTAGGTCTTGTTTATGCACTTCGCGATGGAGTTTATGCTACGCAAATAGGAAGATGGTTAACGCTATAAATCACTTTCCGACTACTACATTTAAAAATCTATGTTAGCAAATAAGGTCTTTCCTTATAGACTTTCCAAATAAATTCTCCAAAGATTGTATTGGACCATGCAAACCATTTCCGCGTGAAATTGGAAGCATCATCTTTATGAAAAGATTCGTGCATAAACCCTGTATCTGCATGGCAATGTTGCAATGTTGAAATACAATTTTTTATTTCCGTATCGTTATTGCTTGTCAGTCCTCTCATCACAATACTCATTGGCCAAATCATATCCATACCCACATGAGGGCCACCGATTCCTTCACCGGCTTTGCCTTTGAAAAAGAAAGGGTTTTCTTTGGATAAAATCATTTTTCGGGTATTTAGATAAACAGGATCAGATGGTTTTACAGCTCCTAAATACGGTAAAGAAAGAAGGCTCGGAATATTGGAATCATCCATTAAATGATAGCTACCAAAGCCGTTCACTTCAAACGCATATACATTTCCAAATTCAGGATGTTTAGTGATAGCATACTTCTGAATTGCTGATTCCACTTCATCAGCAAGAGCAAGGCATTCTTTTGAAAGTAGCGAATCAGTAAAAACTGATTTCAAAATTTCTGCTGCTTGTCTTAAACTCACAACTGCGAAAAAATTAGAAGGCACTAAAAAATTAAATAGCGTAGCATCATCGCTGGGGCGAAAAGTAGAGCAGATTAATCCAACGGGTTTTGTCGGATATCCATAACCCATCATAGGTACACCGTCAGTAGCCCAGGCAGTTTTTCTTTGAAAGTGATAAGGCCCTTGCCCGTCTTTTCTTTGTTGCTCTTTAAATGTTTTTACTGTTAACGCAACAGACTCTTTCCAACTCTGATCAAGGGGCGCGGTATCACCGGTTATTTTCCAATACTGATAACTTAAACGAATAGGATAACACAAAGAATCAATCTCCCATTTACGCTCATGAATACCCGGTTTCATGTCGGTAATATCATCCTTCCATTCACTTATTTTATTCACGTCTTTATAAAATGCATTTGCATACGGATCTTTAAGAATGCACTGTACCTGTCGGTGAATAACTCCTGTAATTAGTTGATGTAACGCCGGATCATTTTTGGTTAACGAAAGATACGGAGTTACCTGGGCGGTACTATCCCGTAACCACATCGCATCAATGTCACCGGTAATCACATACGTGTCCGGCTTGCCATTTTTCAATTCAAAATCAACAGTCGTATCTAATGTATTAGGAAAGCAATTTTCAAAGAGCCATGCAATCTCCTTATTTCCAATTTTGGATTTAATTTCTTTGATCGCATTTTCTACTGCGGCACTCTTAAACTTTCGTTGGGCTTCTGGTATTCTAACTGTTGGAAAATCTTTGGAAGAATTAAAAAGATTAGGTTTTATTATCAGGCCGGCACTCAAAATGGATGAGTTTTTTAGAAATTGTTTTCTACGCATTAATTCATTTTTGATGAAAAGGAAATTGAAAATAAAGTCAAGCCATTAAAGAAATTAATTCTCAAAATCATCCCTCAAAAAATCATTGGTAAAAATGGTTAGGTGCTGAATGATTTAGCATCATTTCAATGGTCCTTACCAAGATAATGCTTTTTATAACCTGATTATTTTTTATGCAAATTAAAACCGGCGAGGTAGAAAAAATACACATTCCAGCAGCCCCATTCCATGCCGAAATAAATTTTAAAAGGCCCATTGATACTTTTTATTTCACCATTTCTGAAAACAAGATCATAGTGAATTTCACCTTCGCTAAATCCCATTCCGGTTGGAGGCTTCTGTTCTTCCTTTAATTCAAAATTGACGTTATCAATCTGAAAAGAAAAATTTATGATGTCATCTGCTACTTCATAAAGCGAATGGAACCGCTTGATCATTTCCTCACGTGTTACTATTTTTCCGTCCGGTTCTATGATCTCCTCCGCTAAATAATCCGAATCATCATCTAGTTTTTTTTCCAAAAAATCATTCAAAAATCTATGGGTTATTTCTTTGATATCCGATACATGATCCGGGTGAAATTCTTCATACAAAAAATTAGTAATCATTCCCTTTACCGGAACAAAAAAAGTTTCATGGTTAAACAATTCTTTAGTAATAAAATCATACTTGAACCGATTGGTTTGCGGTGCTATAAAATCAACATTGATACTATGCTCTTCCAATAATTTAGTAAGGCGATCAAATTCCTTCTCTAATTTTTGATCGTCATAATTTTTCTGGATTTCAAACAAGGGGTTGCCCAATATATTTCCAATCGTTTGCGAATTGGGAATTGCATTCATACTTTCAAATTCCAAAACATTCTTCAGAAATTCATTTTCAATTTCAGGAGGTAAAGTTCCATCGCCACCAAATATGGCCCCTGACTGAGCCATCATTTTCAGTTTCAAAAAATCGTTTTGCATTCGCAAATTTTCTTCGGGATCATCACTGAATTTTTCCTCATCTGGTAAATTGTTTTCATTTCCCATTTTGAATATGTTTTAGATATGTAATTTATGCAATACTCAAATAACAAACTTCTTAATATTAAAGTAGATTTACCATAACAGAAATCGGTTATTTTACTATACAATCAGTAATTTTTTTAATTAAAAATAGAGCAATATCTCTCTTGCGCAGGGTGCGCTGCCGCTCTATCTTTGTTCCAGAAGTTGGTTGATGGTCTTTAAACATTAATCTATCCAAATATCCACTGAAAAGAAACCATTTCCTTTAATCCCGGAAAAACCAATATAAATCCGATATCAGTCAACTTCTTTTTTTTGAATTCAATGCCTTAGAAAAATAGTAATCCCAATGAAAACCAAGGCCCTAAAAAAGCCATCCTTTAATCCAGGAAAAACCAGAAACCCACAGGTTAAAATTTTAAAAAATCCGCTTGAATAAAGCGGATTTTTTTATTGCATAAAACCCGCATTTTATTTATTTCAATAATGCCAAGTTTCCAACACTCGTATTTCTACGACCCAAACCGTAAATTCAGTAGTTGTAAAATAGAGCAATATCTCTCTTGCACAGGGACGCTGCCGCTCTATCTTTGTTCCAGAAGTTGGTTGATGTTCTTTAAACATTAATCTATCCAAATATCCACTGAAAAGAAACCATTTCCACTAATCCCGGAAAAACCAATATAAATCCGATATCAGTCAACTTCTT
>JBDSHT010000019.1:0-11851 GCA_039918315.1 Ginsengibacter sp.
TCCTCCGCAAGACTTAACCTATCGGCTATAATTCTTTTTACCAAAGGCAGTCTTTTTGTAAAAAATAACATGAAGTATTCACCGATAAAAAATACAATTAGAGCAAATAAAAAAACAAAAGGTAAAATGGTAAGTAGTGGAATAAAGTAAGCCAATAAAAACAATGCGATGCTTCCTGCAAGGCTTATATAAAAACGCCTTGAAAGAAAAACTCCACCAATATATTTATCAATAAATTCCAATTTTTATTTTATGTTTTAAAGATGTTCTGAATTAAATCACTCCTTCCCTACCTACCATTCGGAAAAGATTACCGGGGCACCTCAATATTGGTAATGATTTGATGTAAAAGTTCGTCGGCTGTAGAACCTTCCATTTCTTTTTCTGGTGTTAGAATAATTCTGTGACGCATAACAGGAATGGCCATCTCAATAATATCTTCAGGAATTACAAAGTCCCTGCCTTTGATGGCGGCACTTGCTTTTGAAGCACGCAAGATCGCTAATGATGCACGTGGCGAAGCACCCAAAAATAAAGAAGAATTATTGCGCGTGGCGTTCACCATTTTTGCAATAAACTGAACGAGTTGTGGTTCAACGATCACGCTATTAAAAATATTTCTGTACTCTGTTATTTGCGCAGTGGTTATTATTTTTTGCACAGAATTCATCAATGTGTTTGGAAGCACAGATTGTTGATTCATTAAAATATTTACTTCCTCTTCAAGCGTTGGATAATCAACAATTATTTTAAATAAAAATCTATCGAGTTGTGCCTCAGGTAGCCGATATGTGCCCTCCTGCTCTATAGGATTTTGTGTAGCCAAAACAAGGAAAGGGAAATCCATTAAATGAGTTCTTCCATCAATAGTTACCTGTCGTTCTTCCATCACCTCAAAGAGTGCAGATTGTGTTTTAGCCGGTGCACGATTTATCTCATCAATCAAAATAATATTACTGAATATAGGGCCACGCTTAAATTCAAACTCTGCCAGTTTGGGATTAAAAACAGAGGTTCCCAAAACATCTCCCGGCATCAAGTCGGGCGTAAATTGTATTCTTGAAAACCCCGCATCAATGATCTTTGCAAGAAGCTTTGTAGTTAAAGTTTTTGCAACACCAGGCACACCTTCTATAAGAATGTGACCGTCACATAAAAGCCCAATCAAAAGCAAGTCAACCATTTTGTGTTGCCCCACAATTACTTTTCCTATCTCGTTTCTGACTTGTATTACGGCGTTATTTAAACTCTCCGTTTCTATCCTTTGTTCAAAAATATTCTCTTCTGTCATTTGATTTTATTAAAATTTTCTATTTTTAAATGTAAGCTTAAAAGTTGATCGTCTGATACATTCTGCTGCGATTGTATTGTTCGAATCAATGCATATAATTCATCTACAATACCCGTTGATATGCCGCTTTTTCCAGCAAGTGAATTGATAAATTCTTCGTTAATAACCGCGGTATTTAAAAAGTATTTATTCCGAACATGCTCGTTGAAATAGGTGATCATTTTGTCTGCAATACTCCTATTGTTTTTGTGTTGATAATAAAGTCTGCCAATCGTTTCAGTAAACTCTATCGTCGCATTGGAATTTGGTTTCCTTTCCGGGATAATCCGCTGTCTTCTCTTTACTTCAAACAACACAAAAAGAATCATTCCGATAATACCAATTGCGAATGCCCACATTAAATTTTGATTCTTTTTTATGACGCGCAATGAAGAAAAGTTTTTAGCCCCTTCACCATCATTTTCTCTCTTTTTAGTTAGCGATGAATTTTTGTAATACTCATCCCAAAAAATCTTGCCTGGCTCAAGCCGTAAATAAGAAATTACATTTTCAAAATATTCATAATTATTTCCAGTGAGTAAAAAATAATTGCTAAACGCCCGAGGAGCAAGGTGCAGATATATTCTGCCGGTGCCCACAAAATAAACCGCATAATTCGGTTGAGCGTTTTCATTAGTGCCTAATACTCTTACAAATTCATCTGAGTAATCTTCTATAAAATTTAAAAAAGGAAAATAATAAAAACTGTATTCTATACTTTTAATGCTGTCGCCAAAATACATGCTCACATGAGTATCTTTCATGTCACCATTCGCTTCACTCATTATCTCACCCGAACGGTTAACGGAAGTAAAAATATTTTCAAGAAAAGATGGATCGATATAATCAGCGGATACAAACAGATCGTTTCCATCTTTTACATAATCCATTAAGATGCTCACCTCATCTTCATTAAGAATCAAATTTTTAGTGACTAAAAAATAAAGAGAATAGTTTTCTTTTTTTGAATGAATGGAATTGTAATACCAACTTTCATCAATCGGCATTCTGTTTACATTAATACCATATTGGCTGAAAATCTTTGTCAGCCTTTGTTCTGCCACGTAAGAGCCAAAAGGATTTTTATCATTCTTACTATAGGTTTCCTTCAGGGGTGGAATTCTTTTCCCTGAATTATTATCGCACCTGCTGAAGCAGATAACTAATAATACAATCATCGTGCAATATGATAAAATGGATTTCAATCGTGATTACAATTTCTTATTAAATGATAAAAAAAGTTCCTTTAACCGATCATACTTTTCTTTCCCAATCGGGAATTTTCCATACCAGACATAATCATAATTTCGGGTAAGGAAGGCAAAATCTTCATGGTGCTTATTTTCCGAAAACTCATCCAAATAATCCTGGTTGGTCTTTTCGTGAGAAAAAATAATGGATCCTTTATCTGAAAGATTTTTAATCGTTTGCAAATAAAGATATCGTGTTGCCTTGTTCCATTCACTGCGCGATTCTGCATCATGGATCCACTTTTCATATTGGTTATAATCCTCAAGAGTCAATGATAAATCTTCAACATTTTCATCCAAAATATTGCTCTTGCCTCTTTTGAAAAAATCTCTGTTGATAAATATTTTATAACCCATATAGAGAATAAAAATACCTGCCAACAGCCAGAAAAATATTTTTAAAGGACCGCTGTTCAAAATGTTGTTGAGATAGGAATAGTTAGATTTTTTAGTAGAAGGAGGGCCGGTGTTTGTAGTAGAATCTGCTCTCATTTTTTGTTTGCGAAGCAGACTATCGAGGTAAGTTATGTACGTAAAACTTCGATCATTTTTCATCTTTACAAGAGAATCATTTTGATCAATGAATGCCGACCTTTTAACCACCGTATCTGCGGTTGCAGAAACAGTCTCAGAAGCAGAATCTATAATTTCTTCCTGCGAAAAAGAGTTCAGAGAAAACATAAGCAGGAAAGAAAAAAGTAAAAAAGTGACGAGACATTTATTTTTCATAGGCCACTCCATTCATTAATAATTTTCCATCAATCAACCTGAAGCCGGACCTGTAAATTTTTTGAGGATACAGAAAAAAATACCAGAGAATAAAATAGAATGATGCGGCAAGAATGAGAATACTCACCGGCACAGGCAGTCCAATATCCGTAGTATTTTTCATAAATGTGTTACTCATTAAATTAGTCACATAACTTTCAAAAAAAGCGGCTACAATAAAAACCGGAATCAACGCAATGCAAATCTTCATGGCATCTTTTGCTGATCGCAAAAAGGATTTTCTTCGGCTATAGGTACCGGGAAATAACCAACCAAATCCTAAAATTAAACCTGCACAACTCGCAATTACAATCGATGATATTTCTAATGTACCATGTATCCAAATCACCAAAACCGACTGCCAGCCCAGCCCCTGCGAAAAGAAGATATATTGAAAACAGCCTAACATGAGACCATTATTCCACATTAAAAGAATGGTGCCAATACCGAAAAGCAATCCAAATATTACTGCTTTAAATGCCACACTAATATTGTTGTAGGCAATACGGATAAACATGGAAAAAGGATTGTCATCTTTATAAACTCCAAATGGATCGCCTTGCTGAATATTAGAAATCGTGCGATCGTAGTAGCCACTTTGTACGCTGGTATTAAAATAGTCCCGGGCATACTCCGGATCAGCGGTAGATGAAATAATTCCAATCAAAACAAAAGCAATAAAAAGAATAAAAGTAAACAGCAAGATAGCTCTGTATTTTCTCATCAATAAGGGAAGCTCTAATTTCCAAAAATTAAAAAGGCGGGAAAGGCTTTGCTTTTTATTTTTATAAATGCTTTGATAGATAGATGCCGCAATCCCATTAATCCACCGGGTGACTTTGCTTTTTGGATAAAATGTTTTCGCATAGGAAAGATCATCAAGTAAGGTTATAAATCGGTCTGCCATTTCATCCGGATCCTTCGTCTCTTCACGCTGATAGCGACTCCATTTATCTACATTCTTTTTTATGAACCTTGCTTCGCGCATATCATTTAATTATAAAATCCATTTCTTGTGCCAACAAATTAAAGTCTAAATAATAAATTAAGGACATTTTTATTTTAAAATAATAAATTGCCGGATGTCGCTGATAAAAATAGCCACCATTTTTAATATTGATCTCGAATTTGAAATTGCGGAAATTCAGAAAAGAATTTTCGCGTATTTGATTGACTTTATAATTTTAGTTCTCTATTTCACTAGCATGAAATATTTGTATTATGGCGGTGTAAGTTCTGACACAGCCGTGCTGAAGAGCAGAATGGGCCTCGACATTATCACTATTTCATTTCCCATGTTGGTTTATTCTTTGGTCACAGAAATTGCAATGCATGGGCAAACTGTGGGGAAAAAACTATTGAATATAAGGGTGCTAAGTCTTGATGGTGGTGAGCCTTCGCTTAGCCAATATCTGCTCAGGTGGATTTTCAGAGCCTTCGAATGGCCATTCTTTTTTGGATATGTAGTTTTTACCGGAGAAACAATTTTTAGCTACGCAACCGTCACCGCATTTCTGGGTATTGTCGTTGTAATTATTATTGCTATCTCTAAAAAAAATCAACGGCTTGGCGATTTTGCAGCCAACACGGTAGTGGTAAATACAGTGTCTCTATTCAGTGTGAACGATACGGTTTTCATGGAAATAGACAATGAAAATTATAAAGTCAAATTTCCTGAAGTGCTGCGTCTTTCCGATCGCGACATCAACACAATTAAAAATATTATTAATTTATTTCATCGCGAAAATAATACAGAGACCTGTAACCGCGTTGCATTGAAAGTAGAAGAAGTGCTAAATATAAAAACAGATATGTATGCAATAGATTTCCTCGAAAAACTTTTAGCAGATTACAATTATCTCGCCACCAGGTAAGTTATCAATGAACTGGCGTGTACATTAAATTCACAACAATTTTACAGACAAAACTTCATTACTTCTTTCAGTTCATTATCTTGTAAAAAATATGCGTAAAAAAATACTTTCAATTCTCAAATACCTTGTTTTTTTAGGGATAGGCCTCTATTTAGTTTGGTGGCAGGTAGGAAAAATGACAGACATCCAAAAAACAGAGTTTATCGATTCACTGAAGAACATGCATTATTGGTATTTGGTTCCCGTCATCCTTATGGGAGTCGTAAGTCACATCAGCAGGGCCATTCGTTGGAACATACTCATCGAACCGATGGGATATAAACCTTCAACAGCCAATTCATTTTACTCATTATTCTGTGGTTATTTTGCAAACTTGTTTGTTCCGAGAGCAGGAGAAATCCTTCGCTGTACTTTGTTGAGCCGATACGAAAAGATTCCATTTTCAAAACTGGTTGGAACCGTAATCGTTGAAAGAATCGTTGATCTTTTTAGTTATTTCCTCATCATTTTAATTACTTTTTTAATTCAGATAACGACAGTCACGGATTTTATAAAAGAAAAGATCGGGGCAATTTCGGGAGGTGAAAAATCGATGCCACTCTGGATAAAACTCTCCATTGTTGCAGGAGTAATCCTTTTAATGTTGGTGGCTGCAAAATTGCTATTCAGCAAATTCAAAGGCCACGCATTCACGGATAAAATAAAAAAAATTATCCATGGACTTACTGAAGGATTTTTAACTATCATGAAATTAAAAAGGAAAAAAGCTTTTATCGCTCATTCCATTTTCATCTGGACTTTGTATCTTTTGCAGGTCTATGTGGGATTTTCTGCGCTGTCACAAACTTCACATCTTGGCATAGAAGTGGCATTCAGTGTACTGTCCCTTTCTACGCTGGCAATGATAATTTCACCCGGAGGTATTGGAGCTTTTCCGGTAGCAGTGCAGCAGGTCTTATTAATTTATAATGTTGATAATATTTCTTTTGGATGGCTGGTTTGGGGTGTAAACACGGTTATCATACTTGTATTAGGCATCTTATGTTTTGGTATTTTAATTCATTCCAATAAAATAAAAACAGGGAAATTCCCAAAATATGAAACAGTTGATTTACCTGTAAAAAATGAAGAGGAATAAATTCAGTTTCATTTAATACCATCAGCTAAAATTCAATAACTAAACCCGATGGACAAACGAAAAATAATAGCAAGGGATATTAGTTGGCTTTCGTTTAATGGACGGGTACTCCAGGAAGCAGATGATAAAACAGTACCGCTGAGGGAAAGAATTCGTTTCCTCGGAATTTGTTCCAGCAACCTGGATGAATTTTTCAGAGTGAGGGTAGCTACTTTAAAAAGAATGCTAGAATTGGGATCCAAAGCGCAGATGCATCTTGAGGCTTCACCGGAAAGCATCCTTTCTGAAATAGAGGAGAAAGTAAATCATCAGCAAAATCAATTCTATAGAACCTGGAATAACATTATCGACGAGCTAACAAAAGAAAAGATTTTTTTGCTGGATAATCTACAACTGAATGAAGAGCAACAGCAGTTTGTACTCGACTACTACAATGAAAATGTTAGAAGCAGTATTGTTCCTCTCATGTTAGAGAGCCTTGGAATTTTTCCGACATTAAATGATAAAAGTATTTACCTCGCTTGTAAATTATCAAAACAAGACGGGCAAATACCACAGCGATTTGCATTGGTTTCTGTTCCTTCAAGATTGACACGATTTGTTATTCTCCCTTCCATCGGTGAAGAAAAATGCATTATCCTTTTGGAAGATATTATTCGCTTTTGTCTTCCGCAGATTTTCAGTTATTTCGACTACGACACTTTTTCATCACACATCATAAAAGTAACGCGGGATGCGGAGATCGACATTGATAATGATCTGTCAACTTCTATGTTGCAAAAACTAGAAAAGGGGCTCAAGAACCGGAAAAAAGGCAAACCCGTTCGGTTTACTTTTGATAAAAATATCGACTCAGATGTTTTAAATTATTTGATAAAACGTTTAGGGTTGTCCAACAAAGATGACATTCAAGCCGGGGGTCGAATTCACAATTTCAAGGATTTTATTAATTTCCCTGATGATGTTTTTAAAAAGAGAATTCGTAGAAATAAACCATTTATTCATCCACTTTTACAAAATGCGAACAGTGTAACCAATGTAATTTTACATCGTGATGTTCTGCTGAATTTCCCATATCATTCTTTTGATTCAGTTATCGATCTTTTGCGGGAGGCCGCTATTGCTCCTGAAGTAGTAAGTATTAAAGTGACTTGCTACAGGCTCGCATCCGATTCCAATATTATTAACGCGCTAACCAACGCAGTAAGAAATGGAAAATCCGTTTCTGTTGTTTTAGAATTGCGTGCCCGTTTTGATGAAGAGGCCAACATAGAATGGAAAACGATTTTGGAAGACGCAGGCGTGAAGGTAATTCTGGGGTTACCTAACATGAAAGTGCACGCGAAATTGTGTCTTATCAGGAAAAAGGAAAAAAATAAAACCGTGCATTACGGTTTCGTAAGCACGGGAAACCTAAATGAAAAAACCAGTACGGTTTACGGCGATCATTGCCTGCTAACGAGTGACAGATATATTATGGCCGACATAAACAGGGTTTTTAATTATCTGGAAAATCCCAAAAACGTGCAACCTTTGAGGGATTGTAAAAAATTAATTGTAAGCCCGCTTTTGATGCGTAAACAATTGAACTTATTGATCGATAAAGAGATAAAGAATGTACGGTTGAAAAACCTATCTGGCATCACTTTAAAACTCAATTCACTGAGTGATGAAGAATTAATTTTGAAATTAGGAATGGCTGCAAAAGCAGGAGTGAAATTAAAAATGATCATCCGCGGAATCTGTTGCATGTTTACTGAAAATAAAAAATATAAAAAGAAAATAAAAGCTATCAGTATTATTGATGAATATCTGGAACACGCGCGGGTAATGGTTTTCAACAATGATGGGAAAGAAAAAATTTATATTTCTTCAGCTGATTGGATGGTGCGAAATATTGATCACCGGGTGGAAGTTGCGTGCCCAATTTTCGATATTGACAATCAACAGGAATTAAAAGATATTCTTGACATACAACTAAGGGATACTATAAAAGCAAGAACCCTAGACAATGAATTATCAAATAATTATGTAGAAGGAAATGATGTAGAAAGCATTCGCTCGCAAATAGAAATCTATGATTACCTTTTAAATAAAAAATATAAAAATATTGAAACTGGCAGCCATTGATATAGGAAGTAATGCAGTACGATTAATGATCTCAGAAGTGAGTACTGATATAAAAGGAAAGCCTTCTTTTAATAAAATCATTCTCCTCAGAGTTCCTCTTAGATTGGGGTTTGATGTATTTGAAACCGGTAAGATTTCAGCGTATAAAACTGAATTATTGCGACAGACCATGATGGCTTTTTCCAATCTAAAAAATGCATTTGAAGTTAAACACCTGAAAGCCTGTGCCACATCCGCAATGCGCGATGCGAGCAATACACAACAAATTATTGAACTGATAAAAAAAGATTCAGGGATTGCGATAGAAGTAATATCGGGTGGAGATGAAGCTTCGTTTGTTTTTGAAAATCATATTGCTGAAACGCTGGATAAAAATCATTCCTATTTATATATTGATGTGGGCGGAGGAAGCACCGAACTCACTTTTTTCAGCAATCAAAAAATGATTTTTAAAGATTCATTTAATATTGGTACTATCAGGTTGTTGAAGAATAAAGTTGATGACGATTTATGGCAGCAGATGAAAAAAACTGTAAAAGAAAAAACAAAAGGATATAAAACAATCAACGCTATTGGCTCCGGCGGGAATATTAATAAAGTGCATACGCTTAGCAAACGAAAAGACGGAAAAGCACTACCACTGAGTCTTTTAGAAGATTTTTATAAAGAGCTAAGTATCGTAAGCATGGAAGATCGCATGAGTATTTACAAATTAAAAGAAGACAGGGCTGATGTGATTGTGCCTGCACTAAAAATTTATATTAATGTAATGCGGTGGGCAAATGCAGAAGAAATTTATGTTCCTAACATCGGATTGGCTGATGGATTGATTCAACATCTTTGGGAAGAAATACAAGAGACAAAATAAATTTTACCCTAAACCGCCTTAGATTATTTGATTGCCTGTCAAAATCAATCGACTTTTAATTAGAGCAAAATCACTCTCAAAATTCCCGCATTTACACTTTCTCATTTTGACATTTCATACCTTCACATAATGTCAATTAACAAAGAAGTAAAAAGAATTACTACGAATACGTTATCGAAAATGAAAGAGTCGGGAGAAAAAATCTCCATGCTCACAGCTTATGATTACTCATTCGCAAAAATATTTGATGAAGCTGGCATTGATATCATCTTGGTGGGCGACAGTGCAAGCAACGTAATGGCAGGCCACGAAACAACTTTACCTATTACTCTTGAACAAATGATTTACCATGCTTCCTCTGTAGTCAGGGGCTGTAGCCGCTCTTTAATTGTGGTAGATCTACCATTTGGAAGTTACCAGGGAAATAGCAAAGAAGCATTAAACTCAACCATTCGTATCATGAAAGAAACTGGCGCGCACGCAATAAAATTAGAGGGAGGAGAGGAAGTAATCGATTCAATAAAAAGAATTTTGAGTGCGGGTGTTCCTGTGATGGGGCACCTCGGGCTGACACCACAATCCATTTATAAATTTGGAACTTACACAGTTCGCGCAAAGGAAGAAGCAGAAGCCACAAAATTAAAAAATGATGCCATGCTTTTGCAGGATGCAGGCTGCTTTGGAATCGTGTTAGAAAAAATTCCAGCGACCTTGGCAAAGGAGGTTTCCAAACAATTAACCATTCCTACAATCGGCATTGGCGCCGGTAACGGATGTGATGGGCAGGTGCTTGTAATGCATGATATGCTGGGAATTAATATAGAATTTAAACCCCGGTTTCTGAGAACGTATTTAAATATGCATGAACAAATAACAAGTGCCGTACAACATTACATTGGGGACATAAAGTCAGGAGATTTTCCAAATGAGAAAGAGCAATATTGATTCAAATAAAATCTTTAAAAAATAAATAAATTAAGACATGCCAACTTTTTTAAAAGAATTAAAAATTTCCGAATTGAACAAAGGAGTTTCTACTGGTTCAAAATGGATGTCAACCTCCGGAGAAAATATAATATCTCATTCGCCTGTTGATGGCAAGCAGATCGCATCCATCAATTCATGTGATAAAAGAAGTTTTGATATGGTAGTGGAAACGGCCCAAAATGCATTTGCGGAATGGCGCACCTGGCCTGCTCCAAAGAGAGGTGATATTGTGAGGCAGATTGGAAATGAATTGAGAAAAAATAAAGTTAACCTTGGAAAATTAGTGAGCTATGAAATGGGAAAAAGCCTCCAGGAAGGAATGGGTGAGGTACAGGAAATGATCGACATCTGCGATTTTGCATTAGGTTTATCAAGACAGCTCTATGGACTCACCATGCACAGTGAAAGGCCCGGCCATAGGATGTATGAACAATATCACCCTTTAGGAATAGTTGGAATCATTTCAGCATTTAATTTCCCTGTAGCGGTGTGGAGTTGGAATACAATGATCGCTATGGTGTGTGGAGATGTTTGTATTTGGAAGCCCTCAGAAAAAACTCCATTGTGTGGATTTGCATGCCAGCAAATTATTGCTAAAGTATTTAAAGAAAATAAAGTACCTGAAGGGGTTTGTAATTTAGTAACCGGTGGCAGAGATGCCGGAGAATGGCTTTGTCGCGATCCAAAAGTTGCTTTAGTTTCTGCAACAGGTTCTACCCGCATGGGAAAAGCAGTAAGCGCAATAGTAGGCGAAAGACTTGGACGAAGCTTACTGGAATTAGGAGGAAACAATGCGATCATAATTTCAAAAGATGCTGATCTAAATATTGCCTTGGTTGGCTCTGTCTTTGGTTCTGTGGGTACTGCAGGACAAAGATGCACTACTACCCGTCGGTTGATTATTCATGAAGAT
The DNA here is from genome assembly GCA_039918315.1 of Ginsengibacter sp. Lineage (GTDB taxonomy): Bacteria > Bacteroidota > Bacteroidia > Chitinophagales > Chitinophagaceae > Ginsengibacter. The sequence goes on from JBDSHT010000019.1 coordinate 11,259, forward strand.
GTTTATGAAACCTTCAAGAAAAAACTAGTACATTCTTACAAACAATTGAAAATTGGTGACCCACTAAAAGAAGGAAATCACGTAGGCCCATTGATTGATAAAGATGCCGTTTCCAATTACCTGGATTCCATTGAAAAATGTAAAAAGCAGGGAGGTAAATTTTTGGTGGCCGGTGGAGTGCTTACAGGCAAAGGGCTTGAAAGCGGTTGCTATGTAAAACCTTGTATCGCTGAAGTAAGCAATGACATGGAAATTGTTCAGCATGAAACTTTTGCACCTATCCTTTATTTAATAAAATATAAAACACTGGACGAAGCCATTCAAATTCAGAACGATGTGCCACAAGGACTTTCAAGTTCAATATTTACTTTGAATCTCCGCGAAGCGGAAACATTTCTTTCTTACGTGGGAAGTGATTGCGGTATCGCCAACGTAAACATTGGTACTTCAGGTGCTGAAATTGGAGGAGCTTTTGGCGGTGAAAAAGAAACAGGTGGAGGCAGGGAAAGTGGAAGTGATGCCTGGAAAATTTATATGCGCCGACAAACCAATACTATCAACTATTCTGATAAATTGCCTCTTGCACAAGGAAT
>JBDSHT010000020.1:0-10412 GCA_039918315.1 Ginsengibacter sp.
TGCTGATTCCAATGGATTTAAGATTTAATTGTAGTATCTTTTTTTGAAACTCAATTTTTATTCTTTTTAAAACATCTACATCTGTAATGGCTCCGAATCCTTTTATTTCTTTCCCTCCAACTAATTGTACTTTTTCATCTTTATAATTTTTCCATACTACAGGTGCTCCCTTTTTCCCTGAATGATTTTTATTCAAAATCAATGATTCATCCATTTCATAAATGCCTTCACGAAGAATAATAGCAATACCACTATTTTTTACTTTACCCGATTTATTCATTTCTTCTATTAATATTCCGGCTTTTGCCAAAGACTTAACTGGACCATCCGTTTGAGTCTTGTTTGCAGATGGAAGTGTACCACTCCATTGGTCACTACCATTTGGAGAAACATATAAATTTGCTACACCTGAAGTTTGACCAAAGCCAATAATTTGAATGAAAAGAAGAAATGGTAGAATCATGTTTTTCATACTGAGCATTAAATTAAGATTAAGATTATTTTGACTTGATAAAGGAATTTTCTTGCTTTCAAAAAATTGATACAACATAACGGTGAAATAAGCGATACAGGCTTCAAATAAAAATCCACTATCTGCTCAACAATTATACATTTTAGTTGAACAGATAGTGGATATAAAAAATTTCTACAACCGGTTGTTTACCAATCCAACCATTCTAAATTCGTTGTTATAGCTAATCCATAGGGTGCCGTTCCATTTTTGACACCTCTAACAACAATAGTATAGGTCGCAGGCCCACGTAAATCAGCTCCATTAGTAAATGTTAATAAATTATTAGTTCCCGTCTCATATACTCTGATAGTATAGAGTTGTGGACTAGTATTCCCTTTGGAAGTAGGTACTGTGATGAGTTTATAGTCAGCAATTGTTTGAGCAGGTACATTTGTATAAACAGTTACTTCCGGCCCCGGCGGATACTGAGGAATCGTTCTATTGTCAAACAATTGAAAAGTGACATCAACATTACCTCCTGTCTTAGCTAAATTGGCCAGTCTTACTTTAGCTTTATCTGCTGAAGCAGGCTGGCTCAGGTTATCTTCAGTTAAGAAATATTTTGGACTACCAAGCGTATCCGCTATAAATAAGGTATAACTCTTCTTTGAATCCAATTGAATGTCCTTCTTAGCAAAAGTTTCCTTTGTAGTTGTGTTGTATAATGAAGCACTCTTGATGCCGGTTTTAACAACCCAATATGCGGAAACCCCACCGTAATTTAAAGTTCCGGTTAAAGAGAGGTTAAATGAGTCAAGATAAAACTTCACATTTTTTGTTGGCCCTGTTAATCCATTGATTACTCTCAAATTGGAAGCCTCAAAAGTTTCATAGGTAACTCCTGGTTTCTTGCAACTATACATTCCCACACTTAATGTAATGAACATTGTAGCCCATATTAAATGAAGGAACTTTCTTCGTATTTTTAGATTATATAATTTCATAATTTTTTTTTTAGTATGACCATTCTTCAATTAAAATCCAGCATTGTTTTGCCACTCATTCGATGTCAAATCCCCAACAGGTACTGACCACAAATAAAACCTTAGATTAAACCCGCCAGCATTAGTGAGAGAGTTTTGAAAATACTGCAGCGCTTCAATTTTCTGTTGGAAATTTCCCCATCGTACCAAGTCTAAACGTCTTTTGCCTTCGCCAAGAAGTTCCATAGCCCGCTCATTCATTATAGCTTCGCGAAATTGAGATTGAGTTAATCCGGACAAATCAGGTAACACAGTTCCATCTGTTTTATGAGCTGCCGGCCTTGCTCTGTATCTCACTGCATTTATCTGCGCATACGCCTCAGGAGTAGGGCCTCCATTAGCCTCATTGGCAGCTTCTGCATACATAAGCTTAGCTTCTGCCAGCCTGTAAAAAGGCCAATTGGTCAAATTGTCCTGCCAATAACCTTGGGAAGGATAAATTTTCTGGTAAGTACTTACTCCCCACCGGGCAGTATCTAAAAGTGGTGATTTAACCCAGCCTGATAAAAATTGATAATTGGCAAAGTTCCATGAGTAACGTTCGTCTCTGTTATCCTGCGTTCTCACCCATTCTGGTATCATAGTTAAATTAGCTTGCCCGCTCCCTTTAGCTGGATTACCTCCACCTGTGGCGCCAAGTACATAAGGAAAATTACTGCCTGCGTTTTGAGTATATTCAAGATCAAAAATTACTTCATCACTTGGTGCATCCGTGGAAAGCTTAGTAAATATACCGCTATAGCTAGGATCTAAAGTATAGATACCGTTAGCCTCCATTGTAAGAACCGCCTGTGCTGCATCTCTGGCCATAGCCCAATATTTAGGATCCCCCGCAATCATAACACCCTGCGAAGATCTCCTCCAACCTGCAAGTTTCATATACACATCAGCCATAATACATTTTAATCCACCCGCAAAAATTCTTCCTCCCGACCTCCGAACAACAGGCAATTTGCCATCTGCAAATGCTAAATCAGGTAAGATAATAGAATCGTATATTGCCTGAACCGGACTTCTCGGTAATTTTAAGGATATTTCTTTCGTTGGTTTTAGTCTTAAAGGCAAATCGCCCCACAGATTAACCAGGTTTTGATAAAGAAAAGCACGGAGTGCTCTTGCTTCGGCCAATTTTACAGTTACCCATTTATCTACAGCTGCATCCCGGCGTTCAAGGGCTGAAATCAGGTTATTAGAAGCATTGATCGCTCTCCAGTAATTTTGCCACCATTGACTCTCCATACCATTTGTGGGACCCGTAAAATTTCCCCAACTACCACCGCCTTTTGAAACATCATTTTGCATATTCATGTACAACGAGCCAGTATAATCCCAGGTGCCATTACCACCCGATCCCTTCAAAATGGTATAACACCCAATAAGCGCTACATCAGCTTCTGCCACAGAAGTAGGGAAATTAGCCGGGGTTAAAAAGGAGTATGGCACCTCGGTTATTACTTTCTTGCATCCTGCAAAGACCAGCAGAATAATTAAATTTACTAAAAGTATCTTTTTCATAATTACTAATTTTTTATAATGAATTAAAAGGAAACATTTAATCCTATTGTATATATTTTACTACGCGGATAAGCTCCAAGGTCAGCTCCAGGCGTAATAATTGAATTAAGAAAATTAACCTCAGGATCGTATCCAGTATAATGTGTGAATGTTAATAAATTCTGGGCCGTTGCATAAACCCTCAGCCTTTTGAGTGAAAGTTTTTTAAGTAAGGCCTCGTTGACATTATAAGCCAATTGAATATTTTTTAACCTCAGGTATGACCCATCCTCAACTATCCAGGTTGAAGCGTAGTCATATTCAGCGTTATAAGAGGTATTCCATCTCTGTTTATTCATCTGAGGATCTTCAGGAGTCCATCTGTCAAGCATTGTTAAAGGCCCTCCCTGATAAGAAGTAGGTTGCTCATAGTTACCCTTATTTCCATTGACTATATCGTTACCGTAGCTATACGTAAACAATACACTGAGTTCAAATGAACCATAGGAAAAATCATTAGAAAATCCTCCGAAAAATTTGGGATTACCATTCCCTATCGCTGTCCTATCATTAGCATCGACAACTCCATCCGGAATACCCTTACCATCTTTTCCACTTATATCCTTATATTTTCTGGTCCCTACTGTTATAGCAGTGAAGTTATGAGTAGGAGTAGCTGCCAACTCTTCCTGGGTATTAGAAATCCCATCATAAAGATAGCCAAACATTGATCCTAAAGGCTTACCAACCTTAACTATGTACATATTATCAAGCCTACCAATCTTACCTACGTAAAAGAATTGTTGACCCTCATTTAAACTTATAACTTTATTTTTATTAGATGCTATATTAAAATTAGTGGTCCAGCCAAGTTTCCCATTCAAATTAACGGTATTCAAATTTACCTCTATTCCTTTTACGCTAATATTACCTATGTTCCTGGTAACTGTAGTAAATCCCGAATAAACAGATAACGGTGCGCTAAGTAACAAGTCTCTTGAATCTTTTTGATAAGCATCAGCAGTAATAACTACTCTATCTTTAAAAAGGCCAAGATCAAGACCTATATTTTTTTGAACCGTAGTTTCCCACTTCAATTGGTCAGAACCAAGTTGACGGGGTATAACACCAACCACCAGAGCATCATTTAGGACAGCTCCATATTGTGTGGGGCCGTAAGTTGTATAAGTAGAATAGGGAGCTACAGACTCATTACCAGTAGCACCGTAACTTAATCTTAATTTTAATGTGGAAATAGAGCCTAAACTTTTCATGAATTTCTCTTCATCAATCTTCCAGGCAAAAGCACCCGAAGGAAAATACCCCCACTTATGTATAGGAAATTTTGAACTACCATCTGCACGTATTGTTCCTGTAAAAAGGTATCTATCGTGAAAGGTGTACTGGGCCCTTCCAAAATAACTTTCAATACCGCTTGCCGACTTATTGGAATTTGGAGTCCTTATACCACTACCCAAACCCAGATTATTGTATCCCAACGATTCAATGGCAAAATTAGTGATACTTACACCGGTAGAGGTATTTGTACTGGTCTGAAATGACATCCCTGCAACTGCACTTAATCTATTATTCTGATTGAAAGATTTAGTAAAATTAAGTGTGTTTTCATTTAATAAACCGATATTTCTTGAAGTGCTTTTTGAAGCTACCCCTTGAAGAGAAGTACCGCTGGAAGTATTGCTGGGATAGTAGTAATTATAATCAGCATCTGTAAAATTCACTCCTCCAGCAATTTTTAAAGTTAACCCTTCAAGCAATTTAAAACTCAAAGATGAATTAACGCTCGCAAAATAATCTAAGTTTCTAATTTGTGCATTTAACACATCCACCATAGGATCCACGCCGTTTGTTCCTCCTATTGGGATGCCTTGAGCCTGTAAATATTGATTAAAGTCAACTCCAGGTGGCCTGAAAGGGCTAGCTCTTAACGCCGAATAAGCAAGACCGCCACTACCTGTAAGTGATGCCCCCGTTCTATCCTGATGAACAAGAGAAATATTAGTTTCACTTGTTACTACTTTATTAATAGTTGCGGTTGTATTGACACGTCCGGAAAATCTCTTATAATTGGTACTAACAGCTATTCCATCCTGATCAGTAACGTTAAATGAGCCCGCAATTTTAAGATTGCCGGTGCCGCCGGTAAACGAAATATTATGACTTTGCATTCCTGCAAGCTTATAAAGCCTATCCTGCCAGTTTGTACTCAGAGAATCGTTATAGGTAGGCCAGTTGTACCATGCCGAATCTCCCAGTTCTGAATTCCTGGGGTTTGCAGAAATGTAATGCTGCTTTCCTGCATACTGAAGAGTATTCAAGACTGGTATTTTCTTACCCAATTGCTGAATTGAATAATATCCATCATAACTAACGTTAAATTTACCTGACTTTCCCGATTTAGTAGTAATAATGATTACGCCATTAGCACCTCTTGAACCGTAAATAGCGGTGGCAGAAGCATCCTTAAGTATTTCAACAGATTCAATATCATTAGGATTAATATTAAGGTTGGATCCGCCTAAACTGGGGAAACCATCAATAACATATAAAGGGTCATTACTAGCACTAATGGAAGAGCCTGCCCGGATAGATATAGATACATTAGCACCTGGAGCTCCTTCAGAGGAAACCACCTGAACACCAGCTGCACGCCCCTGTAATGCTCCATTTAAAGACATGTCTGTACTCTTAACAATATCAGATGATTTTACAGTAGAAACAGAGCCAGTTAAATCGCGCCTTTTCACTTCACCATAGCCAATCACAACGACCTGATCCATCATCTTTTGGTCCCGTGACAGTGACACAGTAAGGCTTTCAGATTCCTTACTAATTTTAATTTCTTTAGATATAAAACCAATAAATGAAAAAACCAGTACATCACCAGTTTTTGCCTCAATAGAAAAATCACCTGCACTGTTAGTAACAGCTCCCTTTGGATTACCTTTAATGGTAACATTTACACCTTGCAGCGGCTCACCGTTTTCATCCACCACCTTGCCTTTCATTAAAGCAAATGACAAATTTATTTCACGTTTATCCGACAAATTGAGCGGAGCAAACTTAATTTCCGGCTGACTTTTTAAAAAGAGAAAAAGCTCACCTTCTTTAAGCAAAGAATTTTTTTCACTATGAACTTTTGAGACTAAAATGCTCAAACTCATAATAAGCAGAAGAGTTAAGTATTTCATACCATAATTTTTTGTTGTTGATTTGTTTTTTCACTACTCAAAAAACAAAAACACCATCATTAATAAATAAGTTGTAGGTAGATTGATTTTCAATTTTCAGATTCTGCTGGACAGTTTAGCTTATCCAATTCACATAAAGTGAAAATTGATGTTACCGTTCGGGAGGAATTGTCTCTTTTGGCATTTTGGTAGTTTTAAGTTTTAAAAATTGTTTTTACGTCAATACAATGTAATCTCGAATGCAGTATGTGTACGTAAACTAATTTAACAACACGTGTACGTTACCGTTATTAAAAGTAAATAAAGTATTTTAATTCACCAAAAATAAATATCTGCCTTGTTTAAAAAAATCTTTAGTCAAATAATCCAAAATCATACAAATATGCAAATTCCGAAACCTGCTGTAGTATTAATGCTAACGCACTTTTAAGGAGGGTAATTTATTCTATTTCAAAAAATAACCGACTAGAGAAATATAATAATAAACTGAGTAATCCTGCCTTCTAACAATTTAAACACGTAAAAATGTTTTCTTTTTATAAAGAAAATATAGAAACAACCATTTTATAAAAACGGTACATATTGCCATAACGACGATTCCATAAGGATTACCAACCAGTTGCCCCAGCCATTTAAAAAAACCACCAGTCATATATTGCCAGTCGATAAAACTCCCTGATAGGTATATCAGAATGGAGTTCATTCCTATGACTCTGAAGAAAAGAGTCCATTTTTTATATCCAAGTACATCAATTATATAGTAGAATAAACTTAATAAAATGAAACTTAGTCCGCCCGTTTGCATTACAAAAGAACTTGTCCAAAGATTTTTATTTATAGGAAAATCGAGATTCCATAATTGGGCTATTGCTAAAAATATTATTCCAGTAATAAAGAGATAAGCTGCCTTTCTATTTGGACTTATCGGCCTGTTCTTCAGCAAACTGCCGGCTAATATTCCAAGCAATCCAGTTGCAATTGCCGGTATTGTAGAAAACAATCCTTCAGGATCATGTATGCCAAGATACAATTTGCCTGGAAGTAAAATACGATCCATGTAGGAAGCAAAATTCCCTTCCATAGTTAGATCACCAATAGGAAACCCAGGTGCAGATGTAAATTTCAAAAGCAGCCAATATCCAATCAACAATGAAAATACCCAGATAATCTGAACCCGTTCTTTTGAATATAAGTAAATAAAATTTGCAAACATATAAGCCAGACCAATCCTTCCCAATACGCTTCCATACCTGATATCTGAAAGGGGGCGCAAACTGAGCCCGTTGTCATATATAACACCAAGGATAACCAGAATTAATCCACGCTTCATAACCCGCAACAGAAGTGCTTCTCTACTTTTTCCTTTTTCCAGTTCTCTCCCTATCGAATAAGGTGTGGCAACCCCTGCAAGAAATAAAAAAAGTGGAAATATTAAATCGTAGAAATGAAAACCATTCCATTTAGGATGATCAAGTTGTTCAGCAAAAGCAATCCAGAATGGATGACCTGTTGCTGTAGAAATACCAAGAAAAATTTGAGCTCCTCCCATGATCCAGAACATGTCAAAACCTCTAAGGGCATCTAATGAATATAGACGCTCTGGCTTAATAGCAGGGTGATTGTTTTGCTGCGCTGGAATAACTTTTGATTCCGACTTATGTATTTCATTTATTGTTTTCATCTGAACTATTTTCAATTTTATTAAATATTATCGGGCAACGCTGACAAAACCGAACTGGAATAATCATAAGCCAACAGCCCTGAATCATGCGATTTATTACCCAGTGAATTACTTTAACGGCTCATTTTTATTTCCAGATCCTGGAATAAAATAATTGACATTCATTTTTTCAAACAATTTATAATCATCAGTTATCCTCATTTCAAAATCTTTAAAATTTTTATTGGGACCTTCTGTCCATGCAGCTTCAGAAAGTGCGCAAATTCGAGGGAAGAATAGATAATCAAACCGTCGCTCTGTAACAACAGTCTCAGTCCAAAGATTGGCTTGCATTCCCAAAATTAATTTTTCACCCTTTTCTGCTTCCGGGATTGACTCATGAGAGAACGCATAAACCCGATCCAGTGAATTAGGGAAAGTAGATTTACGACCAACCCTGTGAGAAGTATCCTGAACAAAATCAAAATATAAAGGTAATCTCGGACAAAGAACAACATGATATCCTTTATCTAATGCTTTTTTCAGTATATCCGGTTTTTCCTGTCTCCACCAAAAAACGATCGTATTATTAACAGGTGTGCCAGATTCCACAATCTCATCCCAGGCCAGAATTTTATTATTTAGCCTGATAAGTGAATCTCCAATCCGGCGAACGAAATAATGCTCAATCGCTTTCAAATCAGGTAAGCTATGGGCTTTCATCATAGAGTTTACACTCACATCAGTTTCCCAAGCTTTGCTTCCGTAATGAACTTCATCCCCTCCAATATGTATCATTTGAGACGGAAAAAGTACATCTGTTTCTGCTAAAATATTTGCAAGATATTGATAGGTTTCTTCTTTACCTGGATTAAACGTGAAGTCAGGATACTCTTTTGTACCACCACCACTAAACTCAGGATAGGCATGGTTTGCAGCCGTGGCATGACCTGGCATATCTATCTCCGGAATAATGCTGATATGTCTTTCATTTGCATACTGTACTATTTCTTTTATCTCTTCCTGGGTATAATATTTTGCAGGAGCAAGTGAGTCGCCTTCATTTCCAATACCACCAATTAATGTCAATTTAGGGTATCGTTTTATTTCGAAACGCCATCCTTGTTGATCTGTTAAATGCCAATGGAATTTATTGAGTTTATAAAAGGCCATCCAATCCAAAAAGCTCTTCACCTTTTCAATTCCAAAAAAATGACGTGACTCGTCCAACATAACACCCCGCCAGGAGTATCTTGGATGATCCTGGATATTCCAGCAATCAAGATATAAAGTGCTTGCGTTAAGGGGAGATTTTCGAATCATTTGTAACAACGATATAACACCATAAAATAGACCCTGTTCGCTTGATGCGGTAATGGTAACAGCATCGGGCTGCATTTGCAGAATATAGGCCTCAGCTCCTAAATTATTAATTTTATTTAGATTGAGAATAATTGAAGGAACAGAATTATGCTCCTGGATACTAAGCGGGATGCCTGTATAACGAAGTATTTCTTTCTGAAGAAAATAGGCAGTTTGATTTACAGATACATCAGGCGCAATGATAGATGTATTACTATTTATCATAAAAATGCCTTTTGCTCTGTTGAATTGATTTGGCAAAGGAATTATTGGAACTTGAGTTCCTGTAAAGGACTTTGCTTCTAATTTTTCCGTATCCTGGCTAGAGGCAAGCGAAGGCTTAAAGGGAAAATCGTTTGAAATTATACTTTCCTCTAAAGGAAAATCGGATTTCCCATTAAAAGCCCCACTTAAAAAAAATAAAATTAAAAAGATTGCTTTCATTGATTACGTTTTATTGACTTCTTTATTTGAAAAATAATTTCTGCATTTTATACCAATTCTAATCACGGGCAGAAGCACTTTGTATCCACCTGACAGTTTCATCCTGCATCTCTTTCGAGAACCTATTGTAATCGTTGGGAGAATAAATTTGAATATTCTCTGGCTTACCATTTAACTGGTAAATTTTTTTTGATTCCATTACACTCTTTTGAACATCAATAAGAGAAGCATTTTTATCCATCGTGGGGGCTATTACCAAAAACGGCCTTGGAGCAATGCTCGCCATGATCTCATGAAAGTCAAAGGGAATGCGGTCTTCATAACCTACGAAAAATCCTAATCGTGGCAGCATACCTTTCAAATGAGAATAACCCTTTATCCCTTCTGTTCCTTTATTGGGTGTATCCAACCGCATAGGCGTAAAACCACATACAGAAACAATTGCTGAAATTCTTTTATCCAAAGCCGCAGTGTATAATGCTACCGTGGCTCCTAATGAATATCCTGCCACAGTTATTCTAGATTTATCTACAAAATTTAAATTAGATATGGCATCCAGAGCGCCTTGCAGATCCGCCACGCATTTTCCCATAAGCGACCAGCGTGGATAATGCTGATAAAAAAGAGAACCTTCTTCTATCCTGTTGCCGAACCCGATCATGTCGTAGGAGAAAACAATGAATCCTTTACTTACTAAATCTTCAAAAAAGGGCTGTATAGCATGGTCATATTGTTGCGAGGAA
>JBDSHT010000021.1:0-4608 GCA_039918315.1 Ginsengibacter sp.
TAAGTATTTTTATTATTTTATAAAAATTAAAATTCAAAAGAGAAACCGATTGATGGTAGCAAGTTTCCGGAACTTGTGTTTAAAACATACGGAATTCCGTTTGAACCATCTTTGCGTAATGCATTGCCATCTGTGGTAGCGAAACCTGTATTATCAGCATTTCTGGTAAATGTAAATTTGGGAAGGTCTGGATACTTTTGCATCAACAGGTTTTGTAAATCCAAATAAATATTAAGAGAGGTTTTTGGGAAATTAAAACGTTTATCGATTCGCAAATCAAGTTGACTGTAGGTGGGCAAACGTTCTGTATTCAAACGGCTGTAATCCAATTCGCCCGCACCTTTAATTACATAGTTCTGTTGTGATAATGCCAAATCAAATGGTGTGTATGGGGTTCCTCCGGCAAATCTATATTTTATTCCAAGGTCTATTTGGCGCGGAAATTTATAACCCACGGTAGTGGAAAATAAGTGTTTGGTATCCCATGATGATGGAATTAATTTTCCATCGACTCCTGAAAATTCACTTCTTATAAATGAATAGCTCGCTACATAAAAAAGGTGATTAATTAGTTTCTGCTGTGCATACAATTCGAAGCCATAGGTTTTTCCTAATCCGGTACTCAGTAATTTTTCGCTTCCAATAGATCCAAATTCATTTCCAAGGTTGGCAAGTGAAATGCCCGTCTGTTGCGATACAGGGTAGTTATTGTATTCTTTATAAAATCCTTCCAATGTAAAACGAAGAGAATTCTTTGGAAGATATTGCACACCAGCAACATAATGAGTGGACTGAATATACTCCATGTTTTTGTTGGCAAAAATTCCATTCATGTCTTTGTACCCAAGCGCGGTATAGGTTGGTATTTTAAAATAAGTTCCAACGGAAGCGGTGATATCAAAACGTGGATTCACATGATATGCAAATGATATTCTTGGAGAAAAAGCTTTCAATGGATTGATTCCATCGTCTGTAAAAGAGTTCATATCAGTGCGGGCTCCCGCTGATACTAATAATTTTTCGTTGAATAGATTTTTGGAAATTTCTCCAAAGGCTCCATACTTCCAAAAGCGTATTTCGCTATTGAATTGCATTTGTTGATCAGGACTTGTTTTGGTAAAAATATCTCCAAGATATCCGACATACTGCACAGAAATACCAGCACTCCATTTCCATCCATTTACATACTGATTGATATCCCACCGAAATTTATTTTCAATTTCATTCGATTTAATGTATGTGGTCCGCAGGCTATCAACTCTTCGTTCGTCTTCAAATTTATCGATGGTATTGGTAAACATATTCCTGCTCAAGATATAATTAATATAGCCATTTTTTATTTTTTGGTTCAGGTTAAATCCGACAGTATAATTCCATTGATTAATGTATGGAGCAGAACGTAACACATAAATATTTTCAGGGGTTGATTTTTTTGGCGCAGCAAAATGAAAGTCATCAATACCACCAAGGCCGATGGCTGTCAACGTAATTTTTTTATTAAACTCATGCGTCACCTTGTATTGGAAATCGTAAAAATTGGGACGAATGGGAAGGTCAATTAATTTAAAAAGAAGACCGAGATAAGACTTGCGTGCCGAGGCTAAAAAGGTTGTCTTCTTTGACAGTGGACCTTCCATTGTAAGCACAGATTCAGTCGCACTCACTCTCACATTTCCTGAAAGCCGTTCCGGATTTCCATCTCTTTGCTTGATGATGAATGTAGAAGCCAGTGCATTATCGTAGCGAGCATCGAAGGCTGAAGAACTTAATTTCAAACTTTTTATAAAAGACACATTCAGCAAGCCTTGTGCTCCGCCTGAACTTCCCTGCGTTTGAAAATGATTCAGCACAGGAATTTCAATTCCATCCAGATAATAGACATTTTCATTCGGCGCGCCACCTCTCACAATGATATCATTGCGCTCTCCCGTACCATTACTAATGCCCACGCCAGGCAAGGTTTGTACCACTTTCGAAACATCAAAATTTCCACCGGGGCTGCTCTTAATTTCTTCTGATGTCAATTGTTGCACAGAAAGTGGCGTCACCATATCCGCAGCAATTGCTGTCTTATTTTGATTGAAATTGATGACTACTTCTTCGAGCTTTGATGCTTCCTGTATCAATTCGAAATTGACGATCTGTGAATTACCTGTCGTAAGTACTATGTTATATTTTGCCGAAGGTTTATAACCAATTGAACTTGCATTCAAATTGTAGGTTCCTACAGGTATTGTCAATTTGTAATTGCCATTAGAATCAGTAACAGCAGCAACTCCCGCATCTTCAATTTTGATGGTAACTCCCGACAAAGCACTCAATGTATAAGCATCAGTTACGGAGCCAATAATGACTCCATTTTTTTGTGCTGAACTGTTCAAACTGATTAAACAAATTAGAAAAAAGAACAAAAATCTCAGGTGTTTCATTTTATGATTTTCAAAGCGCAAAGAAAAACTTTATTACTTATATGGCAACCATTTTGTTCATATTTATTTGTGAAAATATAAACAAAGTTAATCACGTCAGATTTGAATCAGCTTCTATCTTTTTGTAAAAATCATGATTCAAATCATTTTTTGATCTGACCAGGATGGTATTCCATATAAGTAAAGTGCTTTAGTTTTGGAACATCCATGGAATCATTAGATAACATTATCCAGTTTCAATCCTCACCTGAACTTATTGAGAAGTTGCGCGAGCATGGCGTGCATAAATTATATACAGCAGGTGATATTATTTTGAATGATAGCGCCAACATTCGCGCGATACCGATTGTTATTAATGGTAGCGCCAAAGTGATGAGAACCGATTCAGATGAAAAAGAGATTTTGCTGTATTATTTAAAACCGGGCGAGAGTTGCATCATGTCTTTTATTGGTGGAATGCACCATGAAGTAAGCAAAGTAAAAGTGATAGCTGATGAAGACACGGACATTCTATTTTTGCCTATTGAAAAAGTTTCACTGTATCTAAAAGAATTTCCTGAATGGTTAGATTATGTATTCATGCTGTATAATAAACGGTTTGAAGAATTACTGGAAGTGGTGAATGCAGTGGCTTTTAAAAAGATGGATGAACGCCTGTTAAATTTTATAAAAAAGAAATGCGAACATACAAAAAGTAACACCTTAAATATAACGCATGAGCAAATAGCAAATGAGTTGGGAACCGCTAGGGTAGTGGTTTCCCGATTACTGAAACAAATGGAAGATGAAGGCATGGTTCAGTTGGGAAGAAATAAAATTTCCCTTGTGTAACATAAGTAGCTAAGTAACATTTTTTATTGGATGACCTTTGCATTCAATTAAATAATGAATCTAAAATAAAGGACATGAGCTACCATTTTTCAACAACACTTAACACGGATTTCGATACAGCAATTGAGAAAGTAACAGAAGAATTAAAGAAAGAAGGATTCGGTATTCTTACTCAGATTGATGTACAGGAAACATTGAAAAAAAAGCTGGATGTTGATTTCAAAAAATATAAAATTTTAGGTGCTTGCAATCCACACTTCGCACACCAGGCTCTTTTAGCGGAAGATACCATTGGCACTATGCTTCCCTGCAATGTGATTGTTCGGGAAGGCGAAAATGGAAAGATTGAAATTTCGGCTGTGGACCCAGTTGCTTCTATGATGGCAATTACAAATGATGCGCTTGGCAAAGTAGCCAACGAGGTAAGAGAGAAACTAAGCCGGGTAATAAACAATTTATAATTTTCATTTCTGAATATGGTCAGTGGAGACACTGACCATGGAGGAGTGCCCTGGTTAGTGTCTCCACTAACCGGAAAACACCATGGTTTAGTGTCACTAACCGGACGATTTATAACAAAATTTCTAATAATTTTCATTTAAGTTTTAAACAATGACAGCAAATATTGGAACCGTCGATAAAGTAATCAGAATCATTATCGCAGCTACCATCGCAGTATTATTTTTTACCAATGTGCTCTCGGGTACACTTGCAATTGTTTTGTTTATAGTCGCAGCAATTCTTTTATTAACTGCGTTCATTAACTTTTGTCCGGTATGGAAATTGCTTGGCATATCCACCAGGAAATAAAATTTATAATCACAAAATCAATTACAGATTAATCATAAAAAACAAAAAAATATGGCACACGAAATAGATGTACAATGGATGGGTAAAATGCAATTCAATGCATTGGTAAACGGTCACACTATAGTTATGGATGGACCTGAAAAAGTAGGTGGAGAAGATAATGGCCCTATTCCGAAACCCTTTGTACTTACTGCTCTTGCAGGTTGTACAGGAATGGATATTGCAGCAATCTTGCGGAAGGCCGATAAGAATCCAAGTGATTTTGATATGAAGGTTATTGGTGAAATTAGCAAGCGTGCACCGATTGAATACATAGCCATTCATGTGGTATATGATTTCAAAGGAGCGGAAGAAAACAAAGAAGCCGCTTTAAATGCAGTTACTGATTCGCAGGAAAAATATTGTGGTGTAAGCAGTATGCTTAAGAAGGCTTTGCCTGTAACCTGGGAGGTAAATTATAACGGTGTTCAAATTTTTAATAACAAAGAGGAAATTACTAAAGAGGCACTTATTGAAGCGTGAAATTAATCGAACGTTT
>JBDSHT010000022.1:0-11044 GCA_039918315.1 Ginsengibacter sp.
ACAGGAAATTATTGCTCTCTATCTTAACCGTGTTTCATGGTTAAATGTCTTTGGAATCAGAAACGCTTCAAGAGTTTATTTTTCTAAAGAGCCGTCTGAATTAAAAGAGGATGAAGCGGCACTATTGGTGGGCATGCTGAGTGGGCCTGGGAAGTACGATCCTGTGAGGCATCCCGAAGCAGCTATAGCCAGAAGAAATTTGGTGCTGGATAGAATGGTAACCAACAATGTAATTACACAAGAGAAAGAAACCATCTTAAAGAAAAAGCCTTTAGGATTAAATTATAAAGCGCTCCAGGAAAACATGGGAATTGCTCCTTATTTCAGATCTGTGCTGGCTAAGACGCTTAAAGATTGGTGTAGCACGCACAAAGATCCTAAGACAGGAAAAGAATACGACCTCTATCGCGATGGTCTTAAAATTTATACAACAATAGATCCAAAAATGCAATTGTATGCTGAGGAAGCTGTGATAAAACACATGGCCAATATGCAAAAAACATTTAACCGCCAACTTCCGAAGAATGTATGGAAAGGTCAGGATGTTATTCTGAACCGGGCCATGAAAGAAAGTGAGCGTTGGAGAATCATGAAAGAGGAAGGAGCCACTGACGAGGAAATAAAAAAATCTTTTACGGTACCCGTGAAGATGAAAGTTTTTGCATGGAACAAGAACAGGGAAACGGATACTACCATGACGCCGTTGGATTCCATCAAGTATTTTAAGCAAATGATGCAGACAGCATTTTGCGCAATGGATCCTATTTCAGGAGAAATAAAAGCATGGGTAGGTGGCATTGATTTTAAGTGGTTTAAATTTGATCACGTTACCACCAGGAGGCAAGTGGGTTCTACATTTAAGCCAATTCTTTATACGCTTGCGATTACTGATGCCGGGCTCACACCGGATAGTTATATTGGTGGTAAAACTATAACACTTGCTAATAAAACTATTTCCGGACCAGGAGGCACTATGGCCTATTGCCTTGCAAAATCTATTAACGTGGCTGCCTATGATTTAATGAGCCGGATTGGGCCTAAAAAAACAGTAGAATTTGCCCATACAATCGGTATTAAAAGTGAAATTCCTGTCGTGCCTTCTATCGCGCTTGGATCGGCAGATATTAAGTTGATAGAAATGCTAAAAGCCTACACTATGTTTCCTAACCGCGGCTTCAGTACAGATCCTATCATGTTGACACGAATTGAAGATAGGAACGGAAATGTGTTGGAATCATTTCAGGCAGAATCCAAACAAGTGATCAGTGAAGTGGACGCTTATACTATGTATCGAATGATGCAGGGAGTTGTTGATTTTGGAACCGGAGGATCTATGAGGTGGAAATTTGGGATAGAAAGTCAAATGGGTGGAAAAACAGGAACTACTAACGATAATACTGACGGTTGGTTCATGGGCTACACGCCTCAATTGCTGGCTGGTGCATGGGTGGGTTGCGATGATCCGTTCCTGCATTTATCCAACGGATGGACAGGTGGTGGAAACGATATGGCGATGCCTGAATTTGCTTACTTTCTTCAGAAAGTTTATACGGATAAAGAATTAGGAATTGATCCAAAAGCGGAATTTGAAAAGCCAACGCAATTAAATAACGATCCAATTTATGCGGATCAAAATTTCTCCAGCATTGTTCAGCATGGTGAAGGAACTGACTTAGATAATCAACAAGGAAATGGCAATGCTTCTGATTATTTTGATGCTCCTGTTGACGTACCGGTGGAATCAGAATTTGAAAAAGTAAAAGAAAAAAAATCATTGCCCACGGAATATGATAAACCTATCGGACCCTCAATGTATCCACCGGCAAAAAAAGATACTTCCAAGGCAAAAAAAGTGGAACCAAAAAAAGATGAGGCTACGGATCCCAAAAAAAATATTCCCAAAGCGGTGATGCCTAAGAAAACCAGCGATTTTAAATAACCTGATTTTAATCCCAGGTGATTATTCTTTATGATCATTAATATAATTTCACTGACCCGACTTTCTTCAGAAATAAAGTTGGTAATTAAACAAATCTGACACAAAATTTAATCTTGTAAAAAGGCACTCAAAAATGAAAAGAACATTTGCAAAATTCTCATTGGTATTATTATTAGCAGCAGGAAGTGTAAGCTTGCTATTTGCATGGGGAACGTGGGGGCATAAACACATAAGCCGTGCTGCCGTTTTTGCATTGCCCGAAAGCATGCGTCTGTTCTATTACAATCACATCGATTTTATCACAGAAGGCTCTGTGGTTCCGGATTTGAGAAAATATGCCATCAATGCAAAAGAAGAAGCTCCAAGGCATTTCATTGACATAGAAGACTTTAAAAATACTCCTATTTCTGAATTGCCAAAAACTACCAAAGATGCTTACACGAAGTACGATAGCAACTTTTTATTTAAAACAGGATACCTGCCATGGTACATCCAAAATATGACCGAAAAACTTACAGAAGCGTTTAAGAAAAGGAGTAAAGGAGAAATATTATTTCTGTCAACCGAACTCTCACATTATATCGCCGATGCACACATGCCTTTGCATACTTCTTCCAATTATGATGGACAGAAATCCAATCAAAGAGGAGTTCATGCTTTGTGGGAATCATTTCTTCCGCAGACATTTGGTGATGCTTATAATTTCAAAGTGCCTGATGCAAAATATGTAGATGACATTGCGGGAGAAACCTGGAAAATTATCAGCCATTCCCACTCGTTAATTGATTCCTTATTAATGGCAGAAAAAAAAGTGCGCGATCGCATTGCGCCTGAAAACAGGTACAAAAAAGATAAGGATGGGAACACAGTAAAATTTTATAATTCACCGGTTTTTTCTGATGAATATGCCCAGCAATTTCACGCAGGATTAAATGGAATGATCGAAAAACAATTGCGTTCATCAATATCAGAAACCGCAGATTTTTGGTACACAGCATGGGTGAATGCAGGTCGGCCGGATCTTAATTCGTTGGACGATTCACATCTGTTTAAGCAAAATAGAAAGAATTATAAAAAGGAGTGGAAAGCATACACAAAAGGCAATCTGCTGAATCTTTCATTTGAAAAAGAGTAATACATATTGCCTTTTGCTTAAGAAAGGATCTAAAGCGGGGGTTTGTTTCAAAGTTGATTTAATAAAACTTAAATGCTGTAATGAAGAGACAAAAAAATGCCCACAAAAGACAGAACAATATTTATAGATACCTTAATGGATTGCGTCGTGAATTTTTAATATAATTTTTCACGTTCATCCAAAATGCAAAAAAGAAATAAAAAATTACAGGGGAGCCTAAGGTGAGAAAAGAGATGTAAATAAAATACCTGCGAATTACTGAAGTGGCAATCCCCATGCGTTCACCGATAGCCGAGCACACCCCGAAAACCTGCCATTCTATAAAGTGTTTTATTTTATACATCGATCAAATTTAAATAATAATCTTAGAAATCGATAGGTAATTTTTAAAATACTGTATCGATAGATTGAAAAAGACTCAGTTGTAAATTTCATGTCCTCTCTAGCATCTCTCGCAGATCGATCAATATGGTCCAAGAAATTTGTGTCCGTTCAAATGAAGAAGATGATCAGGATTATCAGCCATCCAAACTTCCGTTTCCCAGGCAATATCCATTGACCATTTACGGTATTCAGCCCTTGTCAAGAATGCCGTAATAAAAATCAGTTCGGCTTTGATATCTTTCAAGAGTTTCTTTAACTCGTGCACCCGTATTTCCGACATTGTTCCCGAGCTATGAACCGCTTCAATTAAGTAAAGCCAATTGTTCTTTTTGCTGAATGCGATTATATCGGGCAATTGGTCATGAGAAAGTTTGAAAAAATTTAATTCCTTCAAAGTAGGTTCGTCGATGTGCAACATTTTATTGGAAGTGTCACCAATGTAAAGCACCTCGCAGTTGCTGCCAAAACGTGGTAAAAATTGTTCTATTATTTCCTTTTGCAAAAGGTTATGGTCGCCAAGTGAAAGCTGCAAAGGCTTTCCATCTGGAAGCATTACAGGAATTTGGTTAATATTTCTTTTTCTTGCAAGCAATTCGACAAGCGACGGTTTGTTTTTATTGAATGCCGTTAATTTCTTATTCCATGCGGCTGTGCCGTAATTGACAATAAGATTTTTAAAGTTAGGGTGTAAGGCATAGCCTCTTGTTGGGTCGTTGGTTGCCGCACTCAAATTGTTACCACTATTTACAATAAGGTCTGCAATTACAAGAAGTTTCAAATCTTTACGCCTAATGTCATCATAAGAACCTTATGAGATATTTTCTTCAAAATGTTTGTTAACGACGGTTATGATTTCTCTCGTTTTGAGATTCGATTTATCAGAAGCTTTTGTCCAGTCTTTTGTAATATTGGCTACTGCCAAAAAACAAACAGCCATTCTTTCTAAACCTCTCTCCGTCTTGGAGGTAACTGGAATGCCCACACTTTCTAAAATATCAAGTGCTTCATTAATTATCTTTTGTACTTTGTCTGATTTGGTGCTTTTGGTAATATATGTTTTCATGCTTAGAATAACGTCAGCACCTTATTTGGTGAGTAGTCTTGTTCAATAATTTCTTCTGCTGTGAACAGTTCGCCTAGGTTGTAGCAGGTCTTTAATGATTGAGCAAGTTGATATGCCAATAAAGGAGGAACAGCATTGCCAATTTGATTGAAGCGTTGCGTTTCGTTTCCTTCAAATTCAAACCAATCAGGAAAAGTTTGCAGCCTTGCAGCTTCACGGTGCAGTAACCTCCTTCGTCTTCCGTCTTCTAGTTTTACACGTTGCATATCGCCCGTGGCACCAGCCAGATTTCTGCAAGTTAAAGTTCGCGCAGGTCTGTCTGCATACAAGTCTCTTGGATTTATACAAGCCGATGCCTTTTCATAATTGGCAACGTAAGTGTCCATAGAAGCGTTTAGAAATTTGCTTTCTGGTGGAATAGTTACCATAATATCTCCAATAGCTTCACCAACTGTTACTTTTTTCGTTTTTGCTTTTGGAAATTCAAATCTTGCTCTATGTCCAAAAACAAAAAGCCTTTCTCTGTTTTGTGGAACACCAAAGTTCACCGCATTCAAAAGTTTAAACTCAATGATGTAGCCAAGTTTTTTTAGTTCTTCTAAAACAAGTTCAAAATACCACTTGTTAGAATACAGAAGTCCCCGAACATTCTCAAACATAAAAACCCCAGGCTGTAATTTCTTTACTGCGTCGATGAAAATAGGAAATCCATCCCTCGCATCTTCAATACCTTTTTGATGTCCGCCTACACTAAACGGTTGGCAAGGTGGGCCACCTATCACAATGTCAGCTTGCGGATAGTCAAAGTCAAGATCAAGTTTAACGGCAGTACAAGTGCCCGAAAGATTGCGGTTATAAGTCTGTGTCGCCGCATTGTCCATTTCATAACCAATCGTTTTATAACCGGCAGCTTCAAAGCCAAGTGAAAGCCCGCCACAACCTGCAAACAAGTCAAGAACAACCTGCTCTTCAGTGATTTTCGGTTTTAAAAGTTTGTTTATATAATTGACGTACTCCATAATTTATAGTCTCGCAAATATAGATAATAATACTAAAAAATTTGTCAGGAATGGCATGGATCTGTCAACTTGATTTGCAGGTGTTGGAATATCTATCTATTTTAATAGACTACCTGATTGAGATTCCTGAACCTTGCTACTTTTAGGAGTATTGAATAAAAGCAAACCCTTTAAACCCTTCAACAAACGCCTCTCTTCCACGCAAATTATTTCACACTAAATTTTGATATGAATTTAAGTAAATTTGCGCCTCTTACTAAAAATTAAAATAAAAGCAACATGGTATTTGACCTGGACATGATCCGCAAATTTTACGAGGGATATAGTGATAAATTAAAAGCAGCCCGAGCTGTTGTCAATCATCCGTTAACCCTGACAGAAAAAATTCTATACACCCACCTTTGGAGAGGAAATGCTAATGAAGCGTTTCAGAGAGGAAAGGATTATGTCGATTTTGCACCGGACCGTGTTGCCATGCAGGATGCCACCGCGCAAATGGCTTTATTGCAGTTTATGCAATCGGGCAGAACCAAAGTTTCTGTGCCATCCACTGTTCATTGCGACCATTTGATACAGGCTGAAGTAGGCGCTGTGCCTGATCTTGAGAAAGCAAAAAACCAAAATAGTGAAGTGTATGATTTTTTAGCATCGGTTTCAAATAAGTACGGTATTGGCTTTTGGAAGCCCGGTGCCGGAATTATTCACCAGGTTGTTTTAGAAAATTATGCTTTCCCCGGTTGCCTTATGATTGGCACGGATTCACACACTGTAAATGCAGGCGGTCTTGGAGCAGTAGCCATCGGAGTTGGTGGAGCAGATGCTTGCGATGTAATGGCGGGCCTTCCATGGGAATTAAAATTTCCAAAGTTGATCGGCGTAAAACTAACCGGTAAATTAAGCGGATGGACTTCTGCAAAAGATATCATTCTAAAAGTTGCAGGCATACTCACTGTAAAAGGTGGAACAGGTGCTATTGTTGAATATTTTGGAGAGGGAGCCACATCGCTTTCGTGCACAGGTAAAGGAACGATTTGTAACATGGGTGCTGAAATTGGTGCTACTACTTCCATCTTCGGTTATGATAAAAAAATGGCTGAATACCTTAACGGTACAGGCAGAGAAGCGGTTGCGGAATTGGCTGACCAATTGGGTAATGAGCTTACCGGCGATGATGAAGTTTATCAAAATCCCGAACAACATTTTGACCAGGTAATTGAAATTAATTTATCGGAATTAGAACCTCATATCAATGGACCATTCACTCCCGATCTTGCATGGCCTCTTTCTAAATTTGCTGAAGCAGTAAAAACAAATAACTGGCCTGACGAACTCGAAGTTGGATTGATTGGTTCATGTACCAATTCATCTTACGAAGACATCACCAGAGCGGCTTCTATTGCGAAGCAGGCAACCGATAAAGGGTTGAAAACAAAATCAGAATTTACCATTACACCAGGGTCTGAGCAGGTACGATACACAGTGGCCCGCGATGGTTATCTGGATATTTTCACTGCAATGGGCGGTGTGGTTTTAGCAAATGCTTGTGGCCCTTGTATTGGCCAGTGGGCAAGGCATACAAAAGATCCTAACAGAAAAAATTCTATCCTGACTTCTTACAACAGAAACTTTGCAAAGAGGAATGATGGCAATGCAAATACTCATGCATTCGTTGCTTCTCCTGAGATTACTACAGCACTCGCAATTGCCGGTTCATTGTCATTTAACCCAATCACTGATTACCTCGTAAACGATAAAGGAGAAAAAGTAAAACTTGAAGAACCTAAAGGAATCGAGATGCCAATAAAAGGTTTTGCGGTTGAGGATGCGGGCTACCAAGCACCTGCTTCTGATGGCAGTGGAATTGAGGTAAAGGTTTCTCCAACATCAGACAGATTACAAATTCTGGAACCCTTCGCTGAATTTAAACCGAGCGATGTGAAAGGTTTAAAACTTTTAATAAAAGCCAAAGGAAAATGTACCACGGATCATATTTCCATGGCTGGTCCTTGGTTAAAATATCGTGGTCATCTGGATAATATCAGTAACAATCTTTTGATTGGTGCACTTAACTTTTTTAATGAAAAAACTAATTTTATTAAGAATCAATTAACCGGTGAATATGGCCCATTACCCGAAACACAAAGAGCTTATAAAGCAGCAGGAGTGGGAAGTATCATTGTTGCGGGCGAGAATTATGGAGAAGGTTCATCCCGCGAACATGCGGCGATGGAGCCAAGGCATTTGGGCGTGAAAGCTGTGTTAGTAAAATCATTCGCACGCATACACGAAACCAATTTGAAAAAACAAGGTTTGTTGGGAGTGACGTTTGATAATAAAGAAGATTATGATAAAATTTGCGAGGATGACGTTATCGATATCCTTGGTGTCGATACTTTTCAGGTAGATCAACCCTTGATCGTTTTATTGCATCATAATGATGGCAGTACAGAATCGTTCCAGGTGAATCATACTTACAATGCGCAGCAGATAGAATGGTACAAAGCGGGTGCAGCACTCAATATCATTAGAAAAGAATTTGAAAGTAGACAATAAAGATTTTCATTTGAAAAATAAAAAAATGACACCCGAATAAAAAGGTGTCATTTTTTTTGCGTTGAATGCAGACACTAAAATTTCCGACTTCCATTTCTTAAATTAAAAAAGCCATCCCGCGAAGGATGGCTGTGAAAACCACAAACACACACTAAAATCTGAAACCAGAAATTTCACTTCCGTTGGCTTTGTAATACACTACTCTGCCCAATTCGTCCAATTTATAATCAGGGTCTTTTTTATCACCAAGGATTATTTTTTTGATTTCTTTTCCGTCGGTTTTGTCGATCATCATCACGCCCGCATCTTTGGCTGTATTCGATCCGCCGAAGTTGGTAAGCATTGCCATAAAATTGTTGGCTTGCTTTGTTGCGTTAAAGCGTTTGCTGATCGATTTGAAACTCTCTACTGCTGCTCCTGCAAAGTTTGACGCATTCGTATTTGCATTTTTGATAGAGTTATCTGTGGCTGCATCTGTACTTCCATAATACCCTTTGGAGTAGCTCATCTGAGCACTCTGCGCCATTTGCTGTGCAGATATTGCTGCGGCTGTAAGCGCGCCAAGTCCGCTCACCAATTTGCCCGCCATGGTTCTTCCCGGTGGTTGCTCAAAAGTGTGAAAAACCTGCTTTCCGCTATAGTCATACAGCCTAACATTTTGATCAGACGTGAGCAAAATTCCATTCTCCCGAACCTGCAAACCTGTGGGTTCTTCTTTGCCATCAAAATTGATCCCCGTAACCCACTCATTCATATCTCCTTTTTCAAAATCAACTTTATAAACCGTAGAATTTGCAAACACAAAACCTGTTTTTGCATCAAGGTTTTGACCTGAACAATTCTTTACTGCAAATCCCTTCTTCCAGGTTTTGTCTCCGGTTTCTAAATCAAGAATATTAATCTGATCAGTCGTACGGAAATATAAACCTTGAGGGACGATTTGAAGATCAAGAACGGTTCCTTTTATTGACAATGCTTTTTTGGTAATTGATTTTCCGGCATCTAAATCTACCAGGCTGATAAAATTAGTTCCCTGATCCCTTGCTGTGGCAAGTATTAGCCTGTTACCATTTAATTTATAAGCAACCACATCACCCTGCAAATCCACGTCGCTATTCCATTTCTCTGCACCCGTTGCCATATCGAAGCATAATAAAGTAGCCCTGTTTTTTTTGCCTGCACTGGATTTCTTAATCTTCCCAATCAGGCCACCACCGCCCTTATTCGCTTTTTCTACATCGCCTTGTGTTTTCTCTGCTGTGGCAACCAACATTCCTCTTGAATCAAATAAAATATTTGCAACCGGAGAAGGAAGATCAACTCTTTTCCAAACTTCTTTACCATCCGCTACATTAAATGCGGTGAGAATATCCTGATTCCAGAAATAAATAATATTTGGATCACCATGCTGAAAAAAATCTGCTGAAGTAAGTGTTGCCATTTGCCCCGCAGCTTTATCCATGGATTTGCCCATTGAGAACATGCCGCCCAAACCTTTCTTTTCTTCTGCAGGAGGAGCAACAGGCATATCGCTTTTCATTGAAATTTCATACATGCTTTCGCCTGTGGTTTTATTTAATTTGTAGATATTTTTATTAGTTGCAATAAAAATTCCATCTGCAGTTTCACCTGCTTCCGAAACTATTTGCTCAGAATTTTTAGAGAAAAGTTTTTCCTGTTCCCACTTCTTTGCTCCGGTAGAAAGATCAACCAACATTAAAGTAGGTTTGCCTGATTTCCCTGTGCCATAAAAAAGAACCTGATTGCTTTTCATCAAATAGATTCGCTTGGAAACAGCCGCCAGTCCTAAATCTTTTGAGTTTGCAATTACTTTACCTGTAACAACATCTACGATATTGTTGACAGATTTCATTAACCCTGTTTTGGAAATAGCAGAATAAGGCGTGCCTTCAATTGGATCGTAATTACTTTCCTGAATGTTTTCAATATCATCATTCTTCCAGATTTCAGAACCGTCCACAGGACTGATTCCATAAAGGCCATCTTTGGTAGCAACAACTAAAGTTCCCGCATCCGAAATTTGATACCAGTTAATTTTTGAACTAAAATTCTTTGTCCAGTCTTTGCCGGTTTGTGCTGATGAAAAATACCCCAGGCAAAGAAGGATAAGCAGCAATTTGAGTGATTTCATATAAGTATGTTTGTTTGACCACAAATATCTTTTTCCCTGCTTTTAATACAATACCCTCCAGAGGGTATATTTAGGGTAATAAAATTGAAAAAGATGAAAACTTATAATTCTATAAATGAATATATTCTCGCACAAACTGGAGAAGTCAAGCACATTCTGGAAGAAATAAGAAGAACAATTTCAGAAACTGCTCCGCAAGCCACGGAAGTTATTAGTTATGGAATGCCGGCCTTTCGGCAAAATGGGATACTCGTTTATTTTGCAGCTTTTAAAAATCACATAGGATTTTATTGTTTGCCTTCCGGTAATAAAGCTTTCCAGGAAGAACTAAAGGAATACAAGACTGGCAAAGGTTCTATTCAATTCCCTTACAACAAACCCATCCCTTATCCATTGATAAAAAAGATTGTGAACTTTAGATTGAAGGAGGATGCTGATGTTCATAAAGCCAAAAGCAAATAACTAACGTTGCCATGTATTACGAAAAAATGCGACCGAAGTCGCATTTTCAATATTATCAAAAACTAAGTTTAAATTTATTTCCTGCTTCCGAACAAGCGCAATAAGAAAAGGAATATATTAATGAAGTCGAGGTACAAAGTAAGCGCACCAAGAATGGACATTTTTTTAGTATCATTTGCAGACACTGAATCATATTCCAAACCTTCCCCAATTCTTTTTAATTTCTGTACATCATAAGCTGTAAGTGCCGTAAATATTAATACTCCAATGATGCTGATGATGTAATCCAACTGGCTGCTGCCAAGGAAAAAGTTAATGACCATCGCAATTAATATTC
>JBDSHT010000023.1:0-9921 GCA_039918315.1 Ginsengibacter sp.
TTATGAATTTTTTGAAAGATTTATAAAATAAAAAACTGACTCAAAGTCTATGATGACCTGGGAATGATTTCATTTTTTTGTAATAAAATATTTTTTCAACAATGGCATTTGATGAAAATATTGCTGATCGCATAAGAACTGCTTTGCAGCATGTACCCAGTGTGAAAGAGAAGAAAATGTTTGGCGGTCTGGCGTTTATGGTGAATGATAAAATGTGCATCACCACAAAGGACGATCGGATTATGTTGAGAATTGATCCGATTATAAATGATGAATTAATCCAAACAAAAAAATGCGAACAGGTGATCATGAGAGGAAGAATTCTTAAAGGCTATATTCATATAAACTCCGAAAATTTTAAAAATAAAAAAGGCCTTATCTACTGGATACAACTTGCACTCAATTACAATAAGATTTCAGCATCATCAAAAAAGTGATTCGTATAACCTGCAACCGAATTTCCTCCTATCCGTATGTAACTACTCTCAGTTTCATAGATGCATATCTTCGTTTTGTTCTCTCCTTTCTTAAATATAAGTTTGTAAAAAGGCTTACATAAACCGTTCTCAGTTGAACAAGATTTAAATGAATGTTTCGGTAACGCCGGGACATTCAATCCTTTGAATTTTGTCTCCCCAAAAAAAAATAAAAAAATTGATGACATCTCGAAATTGATTCGATTCAATACAATAATGCACATGAAATTTTTCAGACAACCATCCTTCATTTCACTCCTAACTGACATTTAATTATGAAAAAGATTTTTACACTACTGTCATCCATTCTATTTTTTTGCAGCGTTACGAAAGCCCAGGATATTCTTAATATCACAAATTTTTCCATGGGTGAACCGTATTCAGATGTTTTCACTACCAACTATTTTAAATGTATTGGTATTGGAAAGAATGGATGGGCCTGGGCAGGAACACGGTATGGGGGTTTGTATCGTTATGATTTAAGATCTACCGATCCTTTTAACGGCTGGGTAAAATCTGATCAGTTAACTAATGTTTATATAAATGATATTAAAGCAGATAAAAATGGTGGCATTTGGATCGCACAATCCGGTACCCAAGGCCAGACAAGCACTGCGGCACATATAGCAGGTGGTCTCAATTATTTTCCAAATCCTTATGATTACGGAATGGAGTTTTTTAGCCAGGCAGGAACCCAAACAGACGGCTATCTTTATTCCAGGAATGTGAAATCTTTATTTATCAGCCCCGATTTTGATAATAAAGTATGGGCGATACAGGGCGGGTCTACTTCCGCATCCAAAGCTATAAGAGGTGGACTTAACAGGGGCCCAAATGATGAAGGAAGATTTCAAAGGATAGCGGGGCTAACTTCCGGTTGGGATTACGGTTGGGGAGTTACCCCAACCGGAGAATCTATAGGAGGGTCTAATAGCGAAATATGGGCAGGAGTCAGACTGAACCATGGTAAATTTCAAATTATAAGGTATTATCCGGATGGTCGTAATATTGTCGATGGCATTTTAGACAACACTACCGATCCTGCTCTCCTAACCGGTTACACACCCACTGTTATTTATTTTGATAAAGCCGGAAATAAATGGATCGGTTTAAAAAATGGTGGAATTTTGGTAAAGAAATTTGGTGGAAAAGGTGAGTGGGTTACTATGAAAGATATTGATTTGGTTAGTGGTGGATTTATGGTCAATCCAAATGCAATTACGGAAGATCAATATGGCAGTATATATTTTGGAACCAGCAGTGGATTACTGGTTTATTCTTCTAAGCTTTACAATGTAAATCAGGACCCAGCAACTACCTCTTCCTATAAATTTTACACTACAGACAATGGATTGTCTAATAATAATATTACAGGTGTTACGTATGATAACGGTAGTGGAAAACTTCTGATGACTTCTGACGCAGGAGTTTCATTTTTTCAAGTCAGGCCCCAATTTATAAAAGGCGCAGTATATGACGTTTATACTGGGATAACAAAAGAAACCGCAACAACTCCCGGACTTAAAATGATTCCTGAGCAAACCGCCACCATTCGTTTGTACCTTGCTGGCGAAGAAAAAGAAAGCACCCACGCAGATGCTACTGGAATTTTCGAATTGAAAAAAGCCGAAAATGATAAGGAATATACTGTTGAAGTTGAATATACCAATAAGGAGTATAGGAAAATGAAGTATATCTACAATGGTATTAAAAATCATACGCTTCTATTACCTACTCTGCTTCCAGATAGTCTCATAAAGGAAATCAATAGCTTTAAAGCAGATATGGCAAAGAGATGTTTTGAATTTAAACCTCTTTCATTGCCGATCCCTATTACTACATGTTACGAAGGTTTTTATACCGTCGGGTATGATGAGCCGGGTAACGTTTTTTTTAAGACTACGGGTATAGATAAAGACCATTATAAAAAAGTAGAAAATCTCGCCATCTATTTTATGAACATGAAAGCTGTTTATTTTTTAGGAGGAAATGCACATGAGTTAATAACCGAAATGTTTGACAATGTCTGGTCACTAATTGGAATATTAGGTGGAAATAATAAGTTAGGTGAAAAAACAGACGAGAAACTTCCTATTCAAGTCGATGTGAAAATAAAAGAAAAAATGGTCAAATACCAGGTTGGCTATTTAAAATATCTTCGGGAAGGGTTGTTATCTTGTTTGAAACTGGTGTCTGCTGCGCTCCCCCCACCGAGAGATGCATCAGATAAATTGAAACAAACTTTTGATGACGCAGTGGCCGTATTTTCAGATGCTTCTGAAGTAATCATTAATCTGGCCGATAAAAGGGCTGAAAGTGGAGATGATGGATTAAAAGGGGGACTCAAGGATGCTTTTATTGCACAACTAACAAAGTTTGCTTCAGTTCAATTTGGTGCTGTTTTCTACCAAAAGATTTATGCGCAATCAATTCATGAGAAGTTAGTACGAGACGCAGCCGATGGAAGTATAGGTGCGAAGTCAAAGAACAGCTATGAGGAAGTTTTTGAAGCTCTTGTAGACCCCGATGCTAAGTCATTATTCAAATTTGGGAAAGATACGGTATCCAGTACTAAAGCGAATGTAGCGGCTCTTTCTAAAGCTGCCAATGTAATTGGTACGGTACAAGAAATGTCAGATGCAGCTTCGTATATAGGCCTTGTTCCTGGTTTCCAACTTGCCGGAGCGGTATTAAAAGCAATAGCTGCTGCAACTAAAGCAATCCAGGCAACACTTGTTGGTACTGCGGTCGCGGCTGACGCTTACGGAACCTATCAGATAGTCGAAATTTCTGAAACAGTTCTGGATAAATCAGGAATTAACGAAAGGAGATCTGCTAAAATTTTCAAGCGTGAAAAAGCTACAACTTATCAGGACCAACCTATAAATCTGCTCGCAAGTAAGAATGAATACAATAATAAAATAACAGCATTTCAGGCTGTTGCAAAGGCGCCGGTCTTCAACGGTAACAGTTATTCAACAAGTCTTGGGGATTTAATGTTTGCGGATTCGGTATACCAATCAGAAACCAAGAACGTTTTTAATCAGCTAATCGCGTCATCTGATTCCGCATCTTTATATATTGATGGGTTTAAAGATCGGCTTCGTATTTTGAGAGACTCTTTTTACTCACGGCAAATGTCTTATGGCAATGCTTTTTATTTCCAACAGATGGCACTGCTAATGGATTTAGACCATAAAGAGGATTACTTACCTGGCTTCGATAGTACCTCCAATGAAATAAAAGTTTTAAATGATTCGGCCTATAATAATATCGTCAGGTTGATTAATGAAATCAATGACAATTCCATTGGTTCACCAGCCTACCTTGCTCAGTCAGATTTTAGTATTATACATGATCACACTCCGCTTTCAACAGGGAGCTTTACTTATACTTTTAAGAATTACGGAAAGGAAACTATGAGTAATGTAAGTTTCAAAATTGATCAGCCAAGCGAAGATTTTATAATTACTTCTTCAGATTTAATCAATGTCGGAAATATTCTTCCGGGTGAAAAGAAACAGATCACATTTAATTTTGTTTCGCCTGCGGCAAAGGACACCTTTACCATTGGGAAATATGCTATTGACGTATCTGCTGATAATGGCAAATACTCAAATGTATTTGGGACCCTTTATATAATAAACAGGACCGCACTACCAGTGTCTCTGGCAAATTATAAGATCGATTGTTTTGGCAAACAAATAAATCTATCGTGGGAAACATTATCCGAATCCAATTCAAGCCATTTTGAAATCGAGAGAAGTGTAAAAGGAAATAATTGGTTAACGATAGGTAGCATAGAGGCAGCAGGAAACAGTAATATCGTAAAGGAATATAAGTTTGCTGATTCACCAACTGAAAATGCTTTCTACAGATTAAAGCAGGTGGATAAGGATGGTAAATTCACTTATAGTTTGGTGGAAAAAAGTAAATGTAACGTTGAACGTACAGGTGTTACGGTGTACCCAATTCCAGCTCAGAATATTTTAAATATCGTAACAAACGTTACAAAAAATTCAGCAGTTGAGATTAGGATTTTCGATGTCGCAGGTAGAGAAGTGAAGAGATCAAATTCCATGCTGAGAGCTGGGTACAACACAATTCAAGTGAATACAAACGGTTTGGCAAGTGGACAATATATTTTAAGAATGGAAGGAACTGAAATTTCTAAGACGGTAAAAATTACAATTGGAAAATAAGTTGCCGGTTTAAAAAACCACTCAGATCATTCATTTGAAAACATAAAAAAGAGGCTATTTCATTAAACAGGAAATAGCCTCCTTTTTATTTTTATATTCTTCAATGAAGCTATTGGCTTTTTGGAGAAAATTGCAACGATGATCTGTGAAAATTTCTTTTGGGATGATATTCTTAAATTAAAAAAATTGAATTTTTGCATGCCAAAAATCATTTTTTATAAAAATTAAAATACTTTGTTCAATCAATATTTTGTTTATTAAAATTCCTCTTTCACCAAATTGCAGGTGTCAATGAATTAAAAAAAAATCTTAGGTTGCACTAATTATGAGTGCCCCCATAAATACATTTTTTTTATTTTCTTTTTTGATTCTATTCGCAGTTTTTAATGCTGAATGCCAATCATCTTTGACTGACAGTATCAGAGAAAATATTCAGTCCCTTCCACGGGATACTAACCGTGTGAAAGCAATCGTTAGAAATGTTTTATTTCTGCAATCTCATAGGAAACAAAGTAAGGAAGAGGAAGCTATGTTGCAGGAAGGGTTACAAATTGCAACTGAACTTAATTATCAGCATGGTATGGCTGAATGCTATAATTTATTAGGAGTGTATTACCGCAATACTTCTCAATATGTACGAGCCGTTTCGATGCACGAAAAAGCTTTGGAATTAAGTCGAAGCAGTAAGGATAGTATTACCATGGCTTATGCTTTAAATAGTATGGGCGTGGCATATCGAAGGTTGGATGAAAATGAAAAGGCATTTAAATTTCACTTTGAAGCTTTGGGAATAGCCAAGGCGATTGGCGACCGGAAGAATCGAACTATTTCCATGAACAGCATCGCGAATATTTATCTGTCGATGGGGCAATATAAAAATGCGATTGAGGAGTTTGAAGAATGCCTGGCACTGGAAAAAGAGGCACAGAATAATACCGGCATTGCAATCAATTATGCCAATATTGGTGCCGCTTACGAAGGTTTGAAGCAAATAGATGAAGCCATATCATTTTATAAAAAATCACTACAGTTCAATCTTATTGGAGAAAATGACAAAGGACTTGCTATCTGCTACAACTTATTAGGAAAAGCCTATCTCATAAAAGGAGATTACAACCTGGCACTTCAATACATCAGGAAAGCGCTGCCTTATAATAATAAGTTGCAGGATAAGATAAACGTTGCGGAAAATTATATTACTATCGGAAGTATTTTACAAAAAAGTGAAAATATTAAGGAAGCGATATCCGCCATGCAGCAAGGTTTAAAAATAGCCGAAGAAATTGGTTCCAAATCTTTGGTAATAGATGCTAACGTTTCAATAGCCCAGGCAGAAAAATTATTGGGAAATAATTCCAGTGCTTATGATGCATTAAACAAAGCATATCAATTAAGAGATAGTCTGTACATTCAAATGGCTACTCCTGAAATGTCTAAACTTAGAACTCTGTATGAACTGGATAAAAAAAATGATGAGATCAAACTTTTAAGCCAGGCAAATGAAATCAAACAGCTAAAATTAGATCGGGGATTTTCCATTGTAATTGCTGCGATCGTCTTATTATTATTCTCTGGAATCGGCTTGTACGCCTACTCAAGATATCGGCGACAGAGAAATCATCGTACCCAATTGCAGTTTGAATTACAATCGCTTCGCTCACAAATGAACCCACATTTTATTTTTAATTCACTCAATTCTATACATAAATATATTTGGGATAACCAGGCGGAAGAAGCATCGGAATACCTGACAAAATTTTCAAAATTGATCAGAATGATTTTGGAGAACAGCAGGGTACCATCCATTTATTTAAAAGATGAAATTGATTTTTTAAACCTGTATGTAGAGCTCGAGCTCCTCCGGTTTCATGAAAAGTTTGAGTACAGTATTCAGCCACCTGCGCAGGTGGAAGCGAATGAAATATTTATTCCTTCTATGATTATTCAGCCGTTTGTAGAAAACGCAATCTGGCATGGATTGGCTCCTAAAGAAAATGGAAAGGGCAAATTATCAATCCGTTTTTCGATTGAAGATTCGGTTATGATTTGTGAAATAGAAGACAATGGTATCGGACGTGAAAAAGCAATTCAATTGAAGGCTGAAAGATCTATGACCCACAATTCTATGGGAATACAAGTCACTGAAGATCGCATCGAACTTTTGAAAAAAACATCGGGAAATAAATCGATTGAAATAAATATCAAGGATTTAAAAAATTCCGATAACGAAGCCACTGGAACTATAGTAAGAATTGTATTACCTTTGAATTACGCCTTTTGAAACACGAAATCTTATGCCCCCATACATATTAATTGTTGATGATGAAGTCCATTGCGTGGGCACTTTGAGATCTATGCTGGAAAAAAAATATGGTGACCAGATCGCAAGAATTGAAAGTTGTAATAATGTTCGTGATGCCAGGGAAAGCATTGCCAATAAAGAACCTGATCTGGTTTTTTTAGATGTTGAAATGCCGCGTGAAAGTGGATTTGATTTACTCAAATCTTATGAAAGTCTTTCGTTCGATGTGATCTTTACAACAGCTCATGAGCATTACGCCATCAAGGCAATTAAATTCAATGCACTCGATTATTTGTTGAAACCTTTCAGCATGCAGGAGTTGGATAATTCAATGTCGAGGTTTTGGGAAAAAAGAAAAAATAATTCGTCATCAGAATCTGCCAACATTGATGTATTCCTTCACAATTTAAAATTGGATACGAACTCACAAAGAAAGATTGCTTTACCTACAATGGAAGGTTTAATCTTTGTCCCTCTTGAAGAAATTATTCGTTGCGAAGCAAGTGATAATTATACAAAATTCTTTTTTACAGATGGCTCTACACAACTGATTTGTAAAACGCTTAAGTCAATTGAATATTTAGTAGAAGACATGAATTTTATACGGGTTCATCATTCACAGTTAATTAATTTGCAGCATGTGTCTTCATACATTCGTGGGCAAGGTGGTTATGTAAAAATGATGGATGGATCATTGGTTGAAATTTCCAGGAGAAAGAAGGCTGAGTTTATAAAACGTACTACGGGAGTTTAAGATTTGTTTCGAAATTATTTTTCTCTCACAGGTGCCAGATTTCATTAAAAAATACCACAACAAAAAATTTTCATAAAAGTATCTTCAATTATTATTTATGCATTATTTTTGCTTTTCAATTTTAAAAAATACAAACAGGCTTTGAATTTTAATAATACATATCATTTTTACAGCCCGGAAACGGTATCTCATTGCCGACGTGGATGCTGGTAGGCCGAGCAGTTTAAACCGCCCCTATCAGTGAAAAAATATCCTCCGATTCACTCCTTTTTTTTTACTATTTAAATTTGCATTAATGGAACAATCAAAGATTGTTGTTCGTGTTGCAATTCCTGATGATATAC
This sequence comes from Ginsengibacter sp., assembly GCA_039918315.1. Taxonomy (GTDB): domain Bacteria; phylum Bacteroidota; class Bacteroidia; order Chitinophagales; family Chitinophagaceae; genus Ginsengibacter. The sequence continues at coordinate 8,079 of JBDSHT010000023.1, forward strand.
AATATGCAGTCAACATTACCGATGAAATGGAATCGTCTGCACAAGCACGTGGTACTGGAATCGCAAAGCGGTCGCCTGAATATATTAAACAGAAAATATCCGAAGGAAAGGCAGTAATTGCATTAACCGAAGATAATGCCTGGGTAGGCTTTTGTTATATTGAGGCGTGGGGCCATGAAAAATTTGTAGCTAACAGTGGGCTGGTTGTTGCACCTGCATTCAGGAAATCAGGCATCGCCAAACAGATTAAACAGAGAATATTTGCACTCTCCAGAGAGAAATATCCTACTGCAAAAATATTCGGGTTAACAACAGGGCTTGCTGTGATGAAAATCAATAGTGACCTGGGGTACGAGCCTGTAACTTATTCTGAACTTACAGATGATGAAAACTTTTGGGCTGGTTGTAAAAGTTGCGTGAACTATGATATTCTCATGAGCAAGAACCGTAAAAACTGCATGTGTACTGCGATGCTTTACGATCCGAAAGATCATCCTAAACCGGAAGAGACTGCAAAAGATTTTAAAAAGAAATCAAAATTGTATGAGCGTTTTATGCGCCTGAAACAAAACAGGCTCATTAGGTATTGGAAGAAAAGGAAGGATGAAAAATCTAAATCGATTTTGAGTTTCTTCTTCAATTTGTAAAATTTGAGAGATCAATAAATAATAAATATTGCGATGAAAAAAAAAGTGGTAATTGGTTTTAGTGGCGGATTAGATACTACCTATTGTGTAAAATATTTTACCGAAGATTTAGGTTATGAAGTGCACAGCATTATTGTAAACACCGGAGGCTTTTCAAAAGAGGAATTGGAAAAGATTGAAGCGCATGCGAAAGCGTTGGGAGTTACGTCTCATAAGACTGTTGATGCTACAAGGAGTTATTATGACAACATCGTTAAATACCTGGTGTTTGGAAATGTCTTGAAGAATAATACCTATCCTTTAAGCGTGAGCGCAGAAAGGGTTGCGCAGGCTTCGCACATCGCTGAGCATGTGAAAGAATTGAATGCTGATGCGGTTGCTCACGGGAGCACAGGAGCTGGAAACGACCAGGTGCGATTCGATATGATTTTTCATATTATGATTCCGGGAGTGGAAATAATTACTCCGATCCGGGATAAACAATTATCAAGGCAGGAAGAAATTGATTACCTGAAGTCCAAAGGAGTAAATATGGATTTTGAAAAATCAGTTTACTCAATTAACAAAGGCCTTTGGGGAACGAGTGTTGGTGGAAAAGAAACCCTTACATCAAATGGCATTTTGCCTGAAAAAGCATGGCCAACGCAGTTGACTAAACACGATGCTGAAAATATAAAATTGCATTTTGAAAAAGGAAATCTGACTGCCGTAAATGATCAACCATTTGATCATCCTGTAGAAGCCATTCAACATCTGCAAAGTATCGCCGGTCCATTTGCCATTGGCCGTGATGTACATGTAGGAGATACCATTATCGGCATCAAAGGACGTGTTGGTTTTGAAGCCGCCGCACCGATGTTGATCATTAAAGCTCATCATGCTTTGGAGAAGCATGTGCTTACAAAATGGCAGCTTACATTAAAAGCTCAGTTGGCTGATTTTTATGGTAACTGGTTACACGAAGGTCAATTGTTGGACCCTGTGATGCGGGATATAGAGTCTTTCTTAACGTCAACACAGCAGCAGGTTTCAGGCGATGTGTTTATACAACTAATGCCTTATCGTTACCAGGTTACCGGCATAGAATCGCCATTTGATTTAATGAGTAGTAAATTTGGTAAGTACGGAGAAATGAATACCGGGTGGAGTGGGCAGGATGTGAGAGGCTTCAGTAAAATATTTGGAAATCAGACCGC
>JBDSHT010000024.1:0-2797 GCA_039918315.1 Ginsengibacter sp.
AAATTGTAAATCTTTTTGTTATGATGTTATTAATTTCTGCGTCATCGCAGGCGCAGGATTGGGCCAATTTAAAACGGTTTCAGAGTGAAAATCAAAAACTGGCTGAATCACCTGCCAGCAATAAGCGCGTTGTTTTTATGGGTAATTCTATCACGGAGGCATGGATCGATATGCATCCGGATTTCTTTAAAAATAATGATTTTGTAAACCGTGGCATTTCGGGGCAAACTACACCACAAATGCTTATCAGGTTTCGCGCAGATGTTATTAATCTAAAGCCGAAGGTAGTTGTGATTTTAGCCGGCATCAATGACATAGCTGGTAACACCGGCCCTTCCACGCTGGAAATGATTGAAGATAATATTGCTTCAATGGCTGTGCTGGCAAAGGGTGCAGGCATCAAAGTAGTTTTGTCCTCAGTACTTCCAGCCAACACTTTTACCTGGGCTCCAGACAAAGAACCTGCGGATAAAGTAATTGCCTTAAATGAATGGATTAAAAAGTACGCAAAAGATAACGGGCATGTGTACCTTGATTATTTTTCCGCAATGGTTGATGATAAAAAGGGATTGCCAAAATCTTTATCAGGTGATGGAGTACATCCAAATGAGGCAGGCTATTTAATAATGGAACCATTGGTATTAAAAGCTATTGCACGCGCAAGAAAATAATTTATTTTAATTATAGACATTTAGGTCGCGAACGATCTTTTAGAATGAATTTAATTGCTATTCTTTTTCTTTTTTGCTTGAACAAAAAAGACTCCCGACAAATCGGGATGCAAGCAAAAAAATTCAAGGACAACCCGATCCTTCCAGGCGTTTGTCCGGCCATCCCACTGCACCACCGCAATTTATCTCACAAGTAGCAGACTTTTCAATTTCTTAGGGATTCAACCTCTCCTCAACAAAACGGCCTTCTATCTTACAATGTACTATAAGTCAGCTATAAGGCGCAGATTCTTCTCCTAAATACTGGAGAACTTTGCAGAGGTCAGCTCTGTATTTCTGTCCATCACGACCAACGCGCTTAATCCTATAATTTCTTTAAACTAAAAAAGGGAAACAAAATCTATTTACGCGGATTTTGTTTCCCTTTACTATTTTTCACCAATACTTATTTCTTGAGATCCTTGATCAATCTCTCATTTAATAAAATGTAAGCATCATTTTTTGCAGCTTTCGATAATTCAAGAGATTGTTGCGCAGTTGCCAACGCACCTTTTTTATCTCCTAAATCTTTTTGCAATTTTGCTTTAGCATGAACCATGTAAAACAAAGGAGTCTCTGTTTGAGCTATCGCTTTATTTAGAAGTTCCAGGGCTTTGCTTTTATTATTATCCCAATCAGCATAGAACTGAGAAGCCTGTGAATACGGCGGTTTATCCGATTTCAACGCTTCTTCAAACTGGCTTCTAAGTTTATCTTTAATGTTTACTTTTATTGGAATCTGTAAAGAAAAATTTTCCCACTTGATGTTTAAAATACAAGTTTCAGGTTTCACATCTGAGAACTGCATGGTGAGTGTTTCCACCTTTGAAGGGTTTTTACCAGCTTTCACTTTTTCACGAAATACATCAGCACTTTCTTCATATCCGGTGACACCGGAATTTTTATATCCTTTGTTCAGGACAAATGTCCATTCGCCATTTTTTTGTGGAATGGTATAGATCGCATAACTGCCGGAATCTACCTGGTGCCCGAAAATCTCAACAGGGTCATTGAACCTGATTTTGGTGGCAGCATTAGCACCTGTGCGCCATAAAACATTCCATGGCTCCACATCACCAATCATTGTGCGGCCCTTTACTCCCGGACGGGAATAGGTTAACTCTATTGATGATAAACCAAAATCCTGTTTGATGTATTGTGTTGGCGAGGGTTGTGGCATTCTGATCTGTGCAAAAGCCAATGGGACACAGCCAAGACAGATAATAGTAAAAAGTAATTTTTTCATGTTTGTTTTTTTAGATGTTCGTAAAAATAGTGTTTATTCCAATGCCAATCGATGTTTGGCAAAACGTGATTTTTAAACGGAGAATTGTTGAATTTTAAAAAGATTCTAATTCGATTTTTATTAATCGAAAAACACTTTTACGGTTTGATAGAGAAGCCTGTTTTGCATGTATTGTGTTTGGGTATTTTGCTTTTCAGCGTATCCTTCCAAACCAAACAGACCGGCTGCGTTTCCTTTATTGATCGCTATTTCAAGGTAATTGGCCGAGTTGAAAAGAGCCAGTTTTTCACTTTCATTTACATCAGCATACGTCTCACTGATTTTTTCAATTATCTCATCGCGTTTAAAAACAATTTTAAAACTCCGACCTTTTCTTTGCTCCTCAAATTCTTCTTTGGTGATATTTATAATTACATTTTCAAAATTGTCAATAAAAATAATTTGCCCCTCAATAAATTTAGGTCCGAGTAATGGACGCAGAGGATTCTTAACTTCTATGTCTATTGTATTATCTCCAATCTCATCCATGGTCTTTCCTTCCAAAATACTTTGATAAGCTTTTGCAAAAACCCGTGCACAATACAAAGTGTTTTTTTGCTCAGAGGGTTGTAAGGGAAGTGCAACAATCTTTTCAGGCGTCTCCTCCAATATCATAGTGATAAGGCCATTATCGGCGCAGCCAATATACTGCTCATTGTGCCTGATAAATAATAGATGGTCCGGTTTGCGGTCAAATAAATTGACCATTACAATATGGAATGTATTTGGAGGAAAATTTTTTATAGCATTTCTGCAAACATAAGAGGCTTGAGGATAATTAAATGGCGCCAGTTCGTGGGAG
>JBDSHT010000025.1:0-2883 GCA_039918315.1 Ginsengibacter sp.
TAAATATCACAACAAATAAATTTTGTGTTTGACTTTGTTTTCTCAGCGATTTGCCTGGCACTGTCAATTGCTTTGTCTGATAAATCAATGCCTGTAACTTCTGCTCCAAGCCTGCTTAATGAAATGGTGTCTTGCCCGAAATGACATTGTAAATGCAGGATGGATTTTCCTGTTACGTCACCCAATAAAGCGATTTCGATTTCATTCAAAGATGATTGCCCTTTCATAAAACCGTCAAGATCATAAAACTTGGATTGTAAATGAATATCAGTTTTTTGATTCCAGGACTGTCGATTGATTTCTAAATAATTTAATTCTGTATTCATATTGATTCTGTTAGTTTTTAAGATAGCTAACCTGTACCCATAAAAGTAGCTAAGAATTTTTCCATTGAACAATATGAAGTTTCGACATCAGGTTGGTAATAGCGTAAATCAAATCTGTTTCAAACCAGCGGTTTGAATTTTTTGGCCTACCGGGAAATTTATGGTGGTTATTGTGATAGGCATCTCCTATAAAAATAAAATCTACCGGAAGTATGTTTTTGGAAGTATTCTTCAGCTTATAATTTACATAACCGAATTTATGAGCCCACCAGTTAATGACGGTGCCCTGAAATGCAGCCATAGTAATAGTTAGAGGCAATAATAAATACATCCACCAAGAAGTAGAATACGCCACATAAAAAGTGATATACAATACAATCCAGCAGCTCCTTGTTATCCAGTTACTGGCAAACCTGTCAAAAATTTCCCACGTGGGAAGATCCTTTTTTAATTTGCTATCCACCTCAAGGTTGTTAGTATATATCTTTTGATAATTATTTCTGGTAAGGAACCATAATTTAAAGAAATTGGGCTCGTTATGTGGCGAATGGGGGTCTTCTTCTGTATCGGTATGAATATGATGGAGACGGTGCATGATTCCATAAGCATAAGGACTCATGTAGGATGAGCCGTGCGCTAAAAAGCACAGAAAGAAAAAAAACTTTCCAGTCCTTTCTGACATTAAAAAGTGCCTGTGTGCCGCATAGCGATGGTGAAAAAAAGACTGCAGAAAAAATGATGTGTACCAATGAGTCGCGACGAATAATGGAACTATCAATTTGCTGATTTAAGATGTTGCTAAAATTTTTTCTTTTGCACACCTGACCTTAGCCCGTAATTCGTTAAAGAATTTCAATCTTTCTTTTTCGTTCACCGTGCTTATGGGGGTTGATTTTTGTGCAATTACATCCATTGTTTTTTTCATGTAGGTATTGAATTTTACATTGGTAGTAGTCATGTAGTTTAGCACGGTATGATTTAGATAGGTAAGGTATTTATCGCCCAATTGAATGATCTGCATATTGTCGCCCAATATTAATTCATTAAAGTACATATTATAAGTAGCTTTCAGATTGGATGAAGGCTGTTTGTTACGTTGCAGTTTCACGCCATATTCTGCCTGCATTTCAATATGGTCAATGAGTTCAGTCATTTTATCAAATAAACAATTGGTATCATCTTGTGATTTTAAAACACCGGTTGCATGATAAAATTCTATTTGCCTTATTGTACTGGTTATGTTTTCAATATTCCAGATTTCAGTGCCTGGTATGGTGGCAAAAGTGTCGCTTATTTCTTTCCAGATTGGTAGGTATTTACTATAATCATCAGTAACTGAAAATTTTTTATTCCTCCAGTCATCATAAAATAAGATTGATTTCATGAAGAAAAAAGATTTAAAAGCTGCTATTTCCGGTATTAGAAAATAATAGAAAAACGGAAACTCCTTGGCAAGGTATGCCATGTGATGTGGCTCATAAGATTTTACATGCTTTATGATCATCAGGCATGAGTCGAGCCATTTGTCATAATTAAAGTCGGTGTTATTAGTAAGGGTTCCGGTAAAAAGAAAGGAGTCTGAGTTTAATTGAAGTAGTTGATCCAGCGATATTTTAAATTTTTCGCACAGCTTTTTTATTTCATCCAGCGTGATTTGGGTTTCTCCTCTTATTCGTCTATAAGCACTGTCGTTACTCACATTCAGGACGTCAGCTATGGTATCTACATAAGAGATATGCGCAGGAAGCAGACTCTTGATATGCTTAAAGAAAATTTGTTGTGCGCCTTCCTTTTCCATAAAAAAGATTTAGTTGATTTTCAGAAAGGGCAGAATGAGATTAGTAAAATTCGCAAAAAAAAACAGATACAAGATTATTTTTTTTAAAATCTGCAAATGCCTTCTTCAGTTTTTCTATCCGGAAGATATTTCTTACTAAAAAAGAAATACAAGCATTAAAAATCAATTTGGAATCGCCTTCATACAGAAATAATTTCAATTCTGAATTTCAGTTCAAACTAAAACTTATTCCAATGCACATAGATCCACTTATCTATCATGCAGCACCGGCAATGGTAATTTTAATTGTGGCAGAAAGTTTTTTTTTGATTAAAGAACATGATTTCGATGTCAAAGATCTTCTTTCCAGCCTTGGTATTTTGTTTGGTCGTGTACCCATTGCTGCAATTACAAATGGACTCATAGTTTACTTCTATACCCTTTTGTACCATCACAGATTTTTTACAATACCTGAGTTTTATTTTTTAGCATGGATAATATGTTTTTTTGCGGATGATCTGTCATTTTATTGGTTTCACAGATCAAGTCATCAAATTAGATTTTTATGGGCATCTCACCAGGTACACCATTCGTCAGAAAAATTCACATTCACTGCAGCCATCAGGATTCCCTGGACAGCAGAACTGACAGGCAATTTTATATTTTGGTGCTGGATGCCTTTGATAGGAATTAAGCCCGAGATGATCCTATATATGAAATCGGCAAGTGTTTTATATCAGTTCTGGATACATACCGAAACTATTAAAAAATTACCAAACT
>JBDSHT010000026.1:0-17284 GCA_039918315.1 Ginsengibacter sp.
AAAGTTTCTTTACGCTTATTCGACATGGCAGGAAGATTATTAATTTCCAAAGAAATTGAAAACGCAGGGAATCAAATCCAAATAAACACTTCTGCTATTCCTTCTAAAGCAGGTTATATACTTGACACACGTGTAGATGGCAGGTTCTTTACAAATAAGATAGTCAAAGAGTAAATTACTTTTATTTTATAAAAAAATGAGGCTCAGAAGGGGCCTCTTTTTTTATGTGATTTTTAGATGGTTGCATAGAGCTAATTTTATAAGAAGCCTTTTTAACTTTGACAATAAAAATAAATCATGAGCCTTCAATTAAATCGTTCTCATTTTGGCGATATAGCCAATGCAGGAAATGTACTTAGCAGAGAAGAAGCCAATCAACTTTTAGACTCTTGGGTGCTGAATGATAGGCTGCGCCTACACATGAAGCAAGTGGCTCATTTAATGAAATGCTGGGCCGAAGAGAAAGAACAATTGAATGCACAAGATCAATGGAGATGGGAAACGGCAGGATTATTACATGATGCAGATTGGGATCAATGGCCGGAGCAACATTGTAAAAAAATTATTGAGGAACTGGAAACAAGAAAAATAGACCCTGAAATCATTCGCGCCATTGCATCACATGGCCCCAATCATTTTGGCGTAGAACCCGAAACAAAAATGGATAAAATGCTTTTTGCTTTTGATGAATTATCGGGTTTAATGCATGCGTATTCTCTAATGCGACCGACCGGTTATGAGGGAATGGAATTAAAAGGTGCGAAGAAAAGATTTAAAGAAAAAACTTTTGCCGCGAATGTATCCAGGGAAGAAATTAATGACGCATGCGGCAGAGCCGGGATTACATTGGAAGAATTAATGCAGTTTATTATTGACAGGCAAGGTAGCGTAAATTAAAAATAATTTTAGTCTAAAGACAACTCCTTCGAAGGGTCCCAAAATAGATTTTCAAAATCAACCACGGTATCATTTTCTACTTTCACTTTTTCCTTCAGCAATAATTCCTCCATCAAAGTAGGTGTTGCAAAATGTGCTTTGCCGGTTAGCATTCCGTTCCTGTTAACCACGCGCTGCGCGGGCACTTTAGGCGTCGCGATGTGCGCGCCATTCATTGCCCAGCCTACCATTCGGGAAGACATCTTGGTTCCCAAATAATTAGCAATCGCGCCAAAAGAAGTTACCCGACCTTTTGGAATTTGGCGAACTACCGCATATACATCTTCAAAGAAACTGTACTGCCTGGTTGTAGTCCGTGGTTTTTCTTTGGATATTTTTTTTGGTGTAGTAGTTTCTTTTTTCATGAATAAACAATTTAATACTCTTCATTCGGATTCAATTTTCTTTCTGTGTTTTCCAATAAAATTTCGAGCTCACTATCTTTCTCTGTTGGCAATTCATTCAATGAAAAACAAAGATAAAAAATGGTGTTGCTGTCAGCGATATCCAGGCTTTCGTAATGAGTTTTAATCTTCAAGTCGTCGGAAACGTTTTCCTGCAAATACACATTATTGCAATTAGTGATTACATTAAGGCCGTATAAATCAATAACCTTTTTTGTGAACTCATACAAATGCGGCGAGTCTGTTTTCAAATGAATTTTACCACCGGGCTTTACTATCTGGTGGTATAAACGAAGGAAACGCGGATGGGTTAATCTTTTACCAGCTTTTGAAAAACGCAATTGCGGATCTGGGAAAGTGATCCATATTTCATCTACTTCACCCGCCGAAAAATATTCATTAATCTTTACGATTTGCGTACGCAAGAAAGCAGCATTATTCAATTGCTGATCCAGCGCCAGCTTGGCTCCCACCCATATCCGATTTCCTTTAATATCTACTCCGATAAAATTTTTGTCTGGATATAATTTGGCAAGCCCGGTGGTGTATTCACCCTTGCCGCAAGCCAATTCTAAAATAACAGGATTATCATTTTTAAAAAACGATCCCCACTTACCCTGCATTTCCTCTGGGTATTCCAATACGTTTGGAAACGATTTTATTTCATTAAATCTTTGCAATTTTTTTTGCCCCATAAGGGAGCAAAATTAAGACTACTGTCTTAAAATCAAACTCGTCAAGTTCTGGAAATTTTTGAGCCCGCTTTGAACTATTGGTTCAATCCTTCCAAAAGTTTGCCGGAAGAAATATTCATCTTCACGAGCGTCTCATCAAGGTTTTTTGCCAATGCACTTTTATACTCCAATAGAGGTTTGGTTTTGTCAAATGCTTGCGGAGAAGAATCCTTTTCATTTGCCATACTGATAACCATTTCTTTTAAGTCTGCGTCTGCATTCTTTGAAGCCTGAACTAAAATTAAAATGGTGATGGCCTCCGCTTTAAGAGATTTCTGTTTTTTGAAAACCATATCTTTTTTAATCTCCATGGATAGGCTGTCTGCATTAACAGTTCTTCCTTTCAGTTTCTTTGCAATACTTTCTACTTTACTCCTGATTTCAGGTTGCAAAACTTCCATAGCTTTTTGATAGAATAAATTCGCCTCTGCGGGCATCGAATTATTTACCTGGGAATAAGTGGGGAGAAAAAAAACACAAAAGATAAAGGGTAATAAATTTTTCATAAGCGATCATTTTATGTAAAAATTATTTTAGAGAGATGAATCTGTTTTATCTAACGGACAAATGGTTAAAATATTTGAGTTTCGTAACTCTTATCTTTCCACATTACTAAAATAAACTCAGACCTAGTTCTTGGCACAATATTCTATTTCAAAAAGCACGAAATAGTATAACATTTTTATATGAATAATAATCAAATTTTAAAAGGACAAACCGCATTGGTAACGGGAGCAAACAGCGGCATTGGTCTCGCTTCAGCAATTGCATTAGGAAATGCAGGGGCCAATGTAGTAGTCAATTATGTTAGCCATCCGGAAACAGCAGATGAAGTAGTAAAACAAATAGAGTCCAATGGTAGTAAGGCTCTTGCGATAAAAGCTGATGTAAGTAAGGAGCAGGAAGTTCAGTCTATGTTTCAACAAACGATTGCTCATTTTGGAACAATTGATATTTTGGTAAATAATGCCGGCATTCAAAAAGATGCCTCACTTGTTGACATGAGTCTTGCCGATTGGCAATTGGTGATAGACGTAAATCTTACAGGACAATTCCTGTGTGCACGGGAAGCCGTAAGAGAATTTTTACGACGCGGGATAATATCCGAAAGGAGTGCCGCCGCAGGAAAAATAATTTGCATGAGCAGTGTGCACCAGGTGATTCCGTGGGCGGGGCATGTAAATTATGCAGCCAGTAAAGGCGGTATCGATTTACTAATGAAAAGTATGGCGCAGGAATTGGCACACAAAAAAATTCGCATTAATAGTATTGGTCCGGGTGCCATTCAAACCCCTATAAATAAAGCTGCATGGGGCACACAAGAGTCACTCGATAAATTATTGAAATTGATTCCATACCAACGAATCGGACAGCCCGAGGAAATTGGCAAAGCGGTGGTATGGCTTGCCAGCGATGAATCAGATTATGTATCCGGCACCACTATATTTGTCGATGGCGGAATGTTACTGTATCCGGGTTTCACGACAAATGGTTAAAAAATTATGAAACACAATCAAGACACTGCCGAACATGAACGGTTAAGGGCAAATGCTTCAAAGGAAGTTCCCATGGAAAACTGGGGACCTTATTTAAGTTCACGCCAGTGGGGAACTGTTCGCGAGGATTATAGCAAAGATGGTAATGCGTGGAATTATTTTCCGCATGATCATGCGCGAAGCCGAGTCTATCGCTGGGGAGAAGATGGCCTGGGTGGTATTTCGGATGTACAACAAAAGCTTTGTTTTAGCCTCGCATTGTGGAATGGAAAAGATCCAATTTTAAAAGAAAGGCTTTATGGTTTAGCAAATGGAGAAGGCAATCATGGGGAAGATGTGAAGGAGCTTTATTATCAACTTGATAATATTCCCACACATTATTACATGAAATTTTTATACAAATATCCACAAGCAGCATTTCCTTACGTGGAATTATTAGAAAAAAATAAAGCGCGGGGAAAGAATGAACCAGAGTTTGAAATTTTAGACACCGGTGTTTTTAATGATGATAAATATTTTGATGTTTACATAGAGTATGCAAAAAAAGATAGTGAAGATATTTTTATAAAAATCGAAGTAGTAAATCGCGGTAACGATACAGCACCGATTACATTGCTACCCACGGTTTGGTTTTCTAATGATTGGCAGTATGAGGGCGAAGAGAACAAGCCTCATATCAATCATCTGAATAATGAAACTGTTGTATGCAAGCATCAGAAACTGGAAGAGTACTTTTTTTATTTCCCCAAAACAGACGATGTTCTTTTTACAGAAAATGAAACTAATTTTCAAAGACTATACAACAGGCCTAACACGCAGGAGTTTGTAAAAGATGCTTTTCATAACGCTATTATAAAAGAAGAGAATTATCAAAAATTAAAAGATAAAAAAACAGGAACTAAATGTTCCCCTGTTTACCGGTTTGATGTTGAAGGGAAAAAATCTGAATGTATTTATTTACGATTGACCAACAAAAAAGTTGAAGATTGTTTTCCAAAAGGATTTGAAGAAATTTTTGAAAAAAGGCTGAAAGAGGCGGACCAGTTTTATGCACATCTGCATCCCTCATCTGCCACCGATGATCAAAAATTAATTCAGAGGCAGGCATTTGCAGGAATGCTTTGGAACAAACAATTTTATCATTACGATGTTGAGAGGTGGCTCAATACAAGCGATGGCATTACTCCTGAATCAGAAGAAAGAAAACAGGGTAGAAATTCTGAATGGAAATCCTTGAAAAATCAGGACATACTTTCCATGCCGGACAATTGGGAATATCCCTGGTATGCCTCTTGGGACACGGCTTTTCATTGCATCACACTTGCAGTAATAGATCCAATGTTCGCAAAGAATCAATTGATCATTTTAATGAGAGAATGGTACATGAATGCAGCCGGTCAAATTCCTGCTTATGAATGGAATTTCAGCGATGTGAATCCTCCGGTTCACGCCTTTGCAGCTTTGCAGATTTATAAAACAGAACAAAGAATTTATGGAAAACAGGACATCCATTTTCTGAAAAGAATATTTCAAAAACTCATTATCAATTTCACCTGGTGGGTAAACCGGAAAGATGCCGGAGGCAATAGTATTTTTGAAGGAGGGTTTTTAGGCCTGGACAACATAGGCTTGTTTAACCGCAGCATGGTATTGCCCGACAATATGCTTTTAGAGCAGGCTGACGGAACCAGTTGGATGGGAATGTATGCATTGGACATGATGAATATTGCCCTGGAAATTTCAATGCACGATGATTCATTTGAGGACTCAGGCACGAAGTTTTATGAGCATTTTGTAATTATCGGAGAAGCACTTAATGGGATGGGTTTGTGGAATGAGGAAGATAAATTTTATTATGATCTCCTATCGCTCGATCAATCGAAATCTATTCCTCAAAAGATCAGGTCTATCGTGGGCATGTCTCCACTTTTTACAGTTACTATTATTGGCAAACACGTCTTTGACAAACTCCCTGATTTTACAAAGCGGATGAATTGGTTTGTTGACTATCGTCAAAGGAGTAACCTCTTTTTACCACGTCAGGAGAAGAGTGATGACGAATCCATTTTGCTTTCATTGGTACCAAAAGAAAGACTCCATTACCTTTTTGAAAAACTGTTGGATGAAAAAGAATTTTTATCAACAGGAGGTATTCGTGCATTGTCAAAATTTTACGATAAAAACCCTTACTCAGTTGAATACGGAGGCACCAAATATTCAATTGAATACGACCCTGGAGATTCTACCTCCGGTATGTTTGGTGGCAACTCAAACTGGCGTGGACCTGTATGGATGCCAATCAATTATTTACTGATAATAGCCATTAACACTTTTGGGCATTTTTATGGAGACGAAGTGAAAGCAGAATTTCCGAAAGGCTCAGGAAATTGGATCAATTTAAAACAGGTGGGAGAAGAAATCACCAAAAGAATATTATCCATTTTTGAAAAAACAAAAGACAATGAAAGGCCCATGCATGGAACTTATAATTGGTTTTATACAAAAGAAGAAAACAGGGATTTAATTTTATTTCATGAATATTTTCATGGTGATAATTCGCGCGGGCTTGGTGCCAGCCACCAAACCGGGTGGACTGGTTTGATCGCAAATTTAATTATGGAATTGAAAGAAGAAGAAGGAACCAAAGAGATCAGGAATGCCTGATCCCTTTGAATTTAATTCCCAGACTTTACAAGTTTATTTTTAAAATCAGCAATCGCATTTTTTGTATAAACACTCAATACTAATTTTCCACTGATAGCAGCTCTTTCTTTTAAAAGCGAATCCCAATGTTCTGTTCCCTTCCAAAAAACTTTCTTTAATTCAGCCATGGCTTCAGTGCTTGAATGTGCCAATGCATTGGCTAGCCTTTCGATAGAATCATCCATATTTTTTACAGATTCGTGAACCTCTGCAAACAAACCTTTCTTCTTGGCCCAATCAGAATTGCGCCACAAAGTAGCGTCAAGGGCTAACTGGCTAAATGCAGATGCCCCTAGCTTTCTTTCAACAGCAGGACCTACTACAAAAGGGCCAATGCCCAGTGCCAGCTCACTCAATTTAATCTCAACCGGCTCTACGGATATTGCATAGTCCACCGCCGCTGCAATGCCTACTCCACCACCAACACACTTACCATGAATGCGGCCAATAATTATTTTGTTACACTTTCGCATCGCATTAATCACATTGGCAAAGCCCATAAAAAATTTCATCCCTTGTTCTGCAGTTTCAATGGCGGCCAACTCATCAAAACTGGCACCTGCACAGAATGCCCGATCGCCGCCGCTTTTAAGAATGATCACTTTGGAATCATGCGTTCCTGCATAATGAATCTCATACGCAAGTTGATCCAATAATTTTCCTGGAAGTGAGTTACTGCGTGGATGAAAAAATTCGATAGTTGTAATGCCGTGTTCTGTTTCGGTTTTTACGTAGCCTTCTTTTAAATTGGTTGTCATAGTTGATGTAATAAAAAATGATTGGTTGACTAAAAATTATTTCTCTTTAAACTGCTAATAAATTTGAGTGTATTTTAAAATGTCTTTTTCGCCGCGTTAAAAGTGGTTGGTGGGGACACCGCCCACGGCGGACCTCCCGGGTTGGTGTCCCCACCAACCCACGACATTTTGAAATGCACCCATAAATTTCTATTAAAAATCCTGCCAAATATTTGTAATATAAAGCGATCACTAAACATACTATTTATCTATTGCAAAATAATAATTTATTCTTTCTTCCTCACCATAGTCAGGATGGTAGCCACTCCTATTACAGGATCATCTGTTTCATCCAACATTTCCACATACCATTTCACAATCCCTTTTGGAATATCAATACCTTTTACGTTTGCAGTCTCCGGGGTAATTTCTTTTAGCTCCTGGCCTATTTTTTCTTTGCAGGTAAACCGAATAAATATTTCCGTACCGGGATAAACAGGTTTTGTAAAACGTAATTCATCTATTCCATAATTCAACAACACCGGATTCAATTTATAACTATCCACGAACAATCCTGCGGCAGCACTCATAATAAAATATCCATGAGCTACCTGTTGCTCAAACATAGTGTCGGAAAAATCGGTGGATTTAATATGTGCATAAAAATGATCGCCACTTAGCTCAGCAAACTTGTCAATATCCTCTGAAGTAATGGTTCTTTTTCCGGTGATCAATTGATCACCAATTTTAAGTTCTTCAAAATATTTTTCGAAAGGATGCATAGCAGTTTTTTTCCCTTCAGCACCGGGTTGATACACATTTGTAATAGCAGTGAGCATGGTGGGAGACCCCTGAACTGCCACGCGCTGCATATAATGTTTTATACCGCGCAATCCGCCCATTTCCTCACCGCCGCCTGCACGGCCAGGGCCGCCATGAGTAAGCATTGGCAAGGGTGAACCGTGGCCTGTACTTTCTTTTGCACAATCTTTATTGAGCACTAAAATCCGACCATGATACGTTCCGGCACCCAGCACAAAATCTCTTGCAAATTTTTGATCTGCGGTAACCACTGTGCTGCATAAACTTCCCTTTCCTAATTTGGAAAGAGCAATCGCTTCATCAATTGAGAGGAACGGCATGATCGTACTCACCGGCCCAAAAGCTTCTACATTATGTACTGCGTCTGCTGCAAACGGATTGTTATTCTTTAATAAAATCGGGCTCATGAATGCTCCATTGCGATCATCAGCATCTATCAATTCTACTTCGTCCAGGCTACCATAAGAAACCTCCGACGACACTAATAATTTTTTCACCTGCCCTATTACTTCTTCTCTTTGCGATTGACCTGCAAGTGAACCCATTCGCACTTTTTCGTTCAATGGGTTACCAATTACGGTTTGCGCCAAAGCCTTGCTGATAGCATGTTGTACCTCTTCCATCTTATCATTGCTCACAAAAATTCGCCGGATGGCAGTACATTTTTGCCCCGCTTTAGAAGTCATTTCTCTTTTAACTTCCTTTATAAAAATATCCCATTCGGCCATACCCGGTTTCACATCATCGCCCAACACAATACAGTTTAATGAATCTGCCTCTAAATTAAATGGAACATTTTCACGCAAAATATTCGGGTTCGATTTTAGCATCAACCCCGTAGTTGCCGAACCTGTAAAAGTGATAACATCCTGTGAGGTGGTATGATCTAAAATATCGCCGGCACTTCCACAAATCAGTTGCAGCGCACCTTCCGGTAAAATTTTTGAAGAAATAATTTCACGTACTACAGATTCCGTGAGGTAAGAAGTAATGCTTGCGGGCTTCACAATTGCGGCTACGCCTGACAGTAAGTTCACTGCTATTTTTTCTAACATCCCCCATACCGGGAAATTAAATGCATTGATATGAATGGCAACTCCTTCTTTTGGTAATAAAATATGTTGCGCAGCAAAAGTGCCTCCCTTGCTTAACCCAATATTGTCTCCGTCCAAAGCAAAAATTTCATCCGGTAATTTTCTCCGTAATGACGCATTGGAAAAAAGATTTCCAATTCCGCCTTCAATATCAACCCAACTATCCATACGCGTGGCGCCGGTTCTATAACTTAATTCATAAAACTTTTCCTTTTTCTCCAGGAGGTGAAGTGCCAATGCTTTCAACATTCTACCCCTTTCCTGGAATGTCATTTTTCTCAAAGCGGGACTTCCTTTTTTTCTTCCATACTCCAGAATAGAATCGAAGTCCAATCCCTTAGTAGTGGCGCTTGCAATCACTTCTCCAGTTACTGCATCGAATAACAATTGCCCTTCTCCTTCCCCTTCCACCCAATTTCCTTTTATATAATTTCCCAGTTTCATTCGTCGCTATTTTTAAATCTGTAAAGGCCGGTATCCAATTTTATTCGAACTGTACAAGTACGAATTTACAAGAATTAGAACTTAGAAAAATCAAGAGAGATAATTGCTGATTTTTTTTATTGCAACACGATTCAGGTCTTGGCAAAGGATAAAATGGGATTAAGTATTTCACAATTCCATTAACTCGTTACATCATTCACAACTATGGACCCAAAACAGCTTGTTTAAATTTTCATTGGTGAAGGAATATATTGGAACGTGGGCGGAAAGAAAATTAAATCCGGTAAGTGTACATAATAGTAAGGAGCGATTGGGAATGACTTCGTATAATGCCGGGTGAAGAATAATGACCACTTAGAGAAATAGCTTGGGGATACGTCACCGGCACAATAATAAAATACAAAGGCAAAGCGAAGTCTAAAAAAATATGATTTTGTTCATGGGTTTAACTGGCCATTAATTGATTCCATTTTTTGCCAGCATCTTAAAGGAAAGCCTGTAAATAAGAATTGGTAAAATCATGAATTGTAACACTGGCGAAAGCCCTACATTCACAATAGGGATTAATGGCATGGTGCCGGCATAGCTCCATGTGCCAATTGATAAGTGCCATACTTCTGCAAGTACAGCACCTGCGCCTCCTGTCAGTATTAAAAGTATTATCCTTGTGGTATGTACGCTTTTAACCCAAAGTGCATTTTTATAGATTAAAGCAAATCCAAAATAAATCAGTAGTACCGTTAGAACATCTGCAACAGAAGCCAATACGCAAAACAGGATATGCTGCCACTCGTAAACACCTCCTTTGAATAAAGGAATTTGCAGAATTTCCCAGGCCACGTTGAAAACAAATGCCAGGAAAATTGTTGTAATCACAAACCGGTTGAACATCCTTTTTTGATTTGTGTGCTGCAGTAAAAAAACATATAAGAATGTGTCAAGCAATATGGCTATTGCCGGAATAATTAAGATAGAAAATGAGAAAGACGGCATATTGATTTTTAAAAATACTGTAATAATTTTTCCAGAAGCCGATGAGGAATATTTTCCTTTTTAAAAATGAAGGATAACAAATAATAGCTGACTAAAAAGACCAAAAGAAACATCAAGGAATAATAGCGTAATCCAAAACCTACTGGCGGAAGATTTCAGGATTGATTTTCCAACGGATCTGTAAAAAGAATTCCAGATTTTTGAGGATCGCTTTTGATCTTGTTTTTAAAGGTGATGTGGCATTGCCTTACTTTTCCATTCTTTTAAGCATCGCCTTCATTTCAGCTATCTCCTTTACCTGAGCTTCTATAATACCATCGGCCAGCTTCCTTACTTCCGCATCCTTGATATTTGCATTTTCACTGGTCAGTATTGCAGAGGAGTGATGCGGTATCATAGCCTTCATATATTGGACATCGCTTATAGGGGTTTGGGTTCTTACTCCCGCAAGTGTAAATGCAAAGACCACTGAAGCAATTATCATTATCCAATTATTTCTTTTTTTGTCAGGATACATTTTATACATCATCGCTATCATAATTACTGCCATGGCAGAGGTCATTAACAGGGCCATATAAATCCGGTTGATGCTGATATAAAAATGATTCAGTTCCACAATGTTCAAAAACATGATTCCATACATGAAGATGAAGGAAACCAGTATCATTAATAAGAATTTTTTGTAGCTCATTCTTATGTGATTCATTTTATATTTAGCTTCCATAATTGTTTTTTTATAAATTTTAAAACGGGTGCCAACAAGTAAATGATTGTGTATCGCCCAAACTTAAAATTTATTCCCAAACCCTATGCCTTAAAAAGGAATATTATCAAATACGTTTCACTAATTCCTCTACTTTTTGAAGTGTACGCCAATAAACGTCCTCCATAAATCGATGTGCAAATTCCCCGTTACGCCCTACGCTTAAAAGATTTTCGATGTTGGTTGATTGTTCAAACTGCCGACGTTCTTTTTCATATTCATTTAAAAAGACAGGATAGGAAATAGGGGTGCGTAAAACGCTCCCACCGAGGAATCTTTCTTTTGCATCTGGCAATACAGGCGTTAAATTTTCCAGGCAAAGCGCAATTAACTGGTCATCCTCCATAGACCAAAATGCCTCATCTTTTTCACAACCTATATCCGCCGTAATGATGGATTTGCCTTCAGGCGCCATCCAGGGCATTGAACGCGTAACTTCTGTAAGACGAAAAAATGGAAACTTTCTTTCGGGAAACCATGCTACTGTATCCGGCAAAAGCCTTCGTCCCAGGAACCGCATATTGACAAATACCATCGGGCGAAACCGAAAACGCGATGCATGTTGTAAAGCATCTGTACCTGTTACTATTTTTGCCAGAATATTTGCAGGTGCTGTACTGATGACAGCCGATACTTCATGTCTTTCACCTTTTACCCTTATTGCTACAACTTTTTCATCTTCTACTAAAATTTCCTCAACCGGCGACTGAAGCCTGACTGAATCTCCCAACCCTTCAGCAAGTTTCGTACACAATGTTGCAACGCCCTCGTTTGGATAAACGTGCCATACAGAAGGCTTTTCCGGTTTTTCACGATTGTACCCACAACTTACTGCACGACCTGAAAGAAACCCGGCTGCTTTTAAATAGGCTGTCTTCAAAATACTTCCCGGTAAACTTTCTCCGACCGCAGGAGAAAGTTCTTCAGCAGGAGCACCCGACCATGCTTCAATAAGCGGCAGAGCCACTTCGTTTGCTAAACTCGTTCCATAATTTCTCCTGAACCATTCTGCTGCAGATGCAGGAGGTGCCTGGCTTCTAAATGAATTTATTTTTGTCTTTATAAAACTTAAAGACATTCTTGGAATTTGCACAAGTCCAAAGGGATAATTATAACTTTTGCCATTTAGCCAAACGGCTTCCCCATAATGTTTTACCAAACGGCATTCATTACCGATACCAACCGCATCCGCCAATCGGTTGGTAATGAAGTGAGCACCAAAATCGTGAGTGAAACCTTCTTTGTCTTTAAAACTTGAAGCGAGCCCTGCGATTTTATTGCTGGCTTCATAAATAACACAAGGAATATTATTTCGCTTTAAAAAATTAGCTGCAGTTAACCCTGCCACTCCTGCTCCTAAAATTGCAATTGGTTTCTTTTGATTCATATTTTTATATTTAGATTTGATTATTAAATATTTAAGTAGGCTATTTTAAATTTTCTTATCTTCTCATTAAGGTTTTCTCAAAGTAGCCTGAAGCAATGCACCTTTGCCAAATTTTTGCAAAACAAAATCCAACACTGTAAAAACAAAAAGTGAAACAGTTGATTTAAGTGTAAAACGATTAATTAGCCAATCAGACCGTTTCCTGTCAACCAATCTATTGTGAATAGAATATACCCAGTTAACCGGACTGACAATAGTTGTCAAATCTTCAACCTCAAAACCTGTCTTCTCTGCTAATTTTGAAAGTGATTTACGATTGAATAAATTCCAATGGCGCGGAAAATGATAGCCTCCCCAATGGCCACGTTTGAACCAGTTAAAGTCAATGGAATCGGTATTATCAGTAACAATGACCAGCCGTCCGCCTTTTCGCAAAAGATTATGTATTGAATGGAGAACTTCGTCTGGTTTTTCTACATGCTCAATTGTCTGGATCATGAAGATCAGATCGTAACTTTCTGTTGATAAATCTATCTCCTGCACACTGCCTAAATGCACTTTTAAACCCGATTCGGTTGCCGCTTTTACTGCCCGCTTGTCCAGGTCAACACCTTCCAGGCTCCACTTTTTATTACCGAAACGACGCAACAGATCCAGGTGAAAACCATCGCCACATCCAACGTCCAGAATACGGGCATCATCAGCTAAATGACGACAACGACTTAAGGTGCGATTCGCCTCAAGTCGTGACCGCACTTTATAAACAAAGCCGTACTCTTTCTTTGAGAAATCGAACGCATGATATGTGGGCGGATAGATCGTTTCAAACTCTGAAACAGATGGACGTGGATTCAGATAAACAAGGCTACAGGAATTACACTGCACAGCAGAAAAAGTATCTGAACTCGTGTGGTATTCATAATCTTCCCCTTTGCCAATAAGGGTTGCATCACTGCTCCCGCAAACGCAACATTTGACGTTAATTAATTGTAACTGAGTTTTTTCCATTAGTCCTTATTTTAATTTTATTTTATTCTTCAATTCATTATTAAGTTTTTAGAATTTAAATTGTTGATTGTTGATTTACTTTATTGTTTCTGTAACGTTGCCACAGGTAAGCATCCCTTTACCGAAATAAGGATTTTTAATTTCTATTGTTTCGCTAAGCCATATAGCCCCCTTTTTGTCATTGTACATCGGGCAATAGTTCACATAGATTAGTTCTCCCGCGGCAGACTTTTTTACCAATTCGTACATGTCTTTGCTGAGTTTTTCTAAGTGTTCACGCTGCTGTTTAATATCTCCTGCATTTTCTCCAATATGTTCCGCATTTTCTTTTGCATCTGCGGTTAGGTCTTCAAATATTTTCTTTTCATCATCTCTTAATATAGATTTATCAAACTCATTAATTGCCCGTACCATGGTTTTGCCGACAGTAGCCGCTCCCTTACTATCATCATTGACAAAATCATTTTTCATTTGAAGATATATTCGCAAGAGGCCATTAACAGGTGATGTAAATGGGTTTACACGTTGGATAGCGGTCGCAGAACTATCAACCATTTTATTTGAAGAAACAGATTTATTGTTGTTGTTATTACAGGCGGTGAATAATGTGAAAGCGCTTAATGCGAAACCAACAAGTAGTTTACTCATTTTTTTATTCTTTGAAAATTAAAAAATCAGGTATTTGTCTGTTTACTGTATCGTTTCTGTAACCTTACCACAAGTGAGCATAGCACTTCCATAATAAGGATTTTTAATTGCTTTATCGCCGCTTAACCAATACGCTTTTTTCATAGGGCAATATTGGTAATACACCGGTTCTGAATTGAGTTTAACCGATTTTGCCAGGGCATACATATTGACAGAAAATGCAGAAAAATATTCCCGCTGTTTTTTCAGGTCTTTAGTTGCTGCAATTTTATTGGCATCTTTTAGTAATGCTTCCTTGTCAGATTTATGTATCAGCTCTGCGCCAGTGCCATTGATGTTTTTTACAAACAGTTCAGCACTAACGGCGGCTTTATCAGCATCGCCATTTACTAAGGCATTTTTTATATTATAGTAAGAAGCGAGTAACTCAGAAGATTGGGGTACGGAAGTGTTTTGAGCAAACGATTGTTGCACAAATACAGTTGCACAGATGGCAACTGATAGAAGGATCTTGTTCATTTTATGTTTGATTTAATATTTATACAATAATTACAGGCATGGAAAATATATCCATGAGAATGGTATTGAAAAATATTAAATCAAATTTGAAAACTCTGTATGGCAATCCTGATGTCAGGTATCGGGGGATGATGACTCCAGACAAAATATTTGATGTGTGAATCTGCTCCAGTAGAAAGCAGGGCATCAGCATTATAAAATCCGGCAATGAACGCAGTAAAAAAGATGGGGGTAGTAATGGTTATGGAAGTTGCAATTGCTTTATCCTGTTGGATAATTTTTGTAACATCATCATTACAACAATTGTCTTTGTCATTGGTTTCATGATGATCTTTTACCTTTTCGTCATGATGTTCATTGGCCGCCTCTTTAGCCTCGTTGTTATGGACATGTTTTTTGCCATCTGCATGAATGTGGACAGTAGCTATGGTTACTTCCTCTTTTTTATGATGATCTTTTGCCTTTTCGCCATTATGTTCATTAGCCTCATTCTTATGGACATGTTTTTTGCCATCTACATGAACATGTACAATAGCTTTGGTTACTTCCTCTACATGATGGGAGGAATTAAAGCTCATATCTAAACCCACAGCACAGGCAAACCCGATAATAGTATTCAAGGAGAATACTACTAAAAGGAAACCTGCTTTGAGTTGTATGGATTTGATTCTTGTCACCAATAAACTATAAAAATAAAACTGATAAATTACTTGATAACTTAAAGATAAAAAAAAAATCTATTCAGAGCTACTTCTCAAATATTTATTGCTTGATTTTGTCGCCTTTTTATTAAGCTGTTTGACACCAAAAGTACAGCCTTCGTGGAAGGATAAAGCGGTATAAATTACATCTACATTTTTTTATAAACAGCCCAAAACAAATCTTCTGCCGGATACGGTATCATCATATTTCCTGGAATCAATACCGTAAATCCTGCCAGCCACCTTAGGCTTTTTGATCCCTGTAACTTGTGTTTTATTAATGATTTGGCATGTTGTGAATGAATCTTCTTCTTAGGATGTCCCTGCTTTAATAAAGAAAAACCCTGCCTGCTCATTAATTCATTAATGCTTTTTTTGCTAAAATAATTTAGAGTACTTGGTGGGCTGAACTCATGCCAGTGTTTACCAGATATTTTTGCCGTCAAACTGTCCTTGTTCCAGGTTTCTATTAAAACATGACCGCCCGGATTAAGCAAACCATGAATTTTTTTTAAGGAACTTATCGGATTATAGATATGCCCTGCAACCTGTATCAAGATTGCTAAGTCGAACCTATCTGGTAACTCGACAGTTTCTATAGTACCAGGGTTTATATTCAGCCCCAAAATATTTTTACCGTATTCTGACATAGTTTCGTTCGGTTCTATGCCTGTTCCTTTCCATCCAGTGTTTTCAAATCCTTTAAGTATAAATCCCGCAGCAGCGCCAACGTCGAGAACTTTCCCGGTCTTCATAAATTGGCTCATTTTTTTGGAATAATATTCTCCTCTTTTTATAAGCATCTCTTTCTCTAAAAAATAATCGTCATACCCGGCTCCACCATCAAAAAAATATTTATCGGAATAAATTTCTTTTGCTTTGTCGAAATCTACTATTACATCTGTGAAAAGATGCTCACAGTTTTTGCACTTGAGAATTCTATATTCACCTTTTAGAAAAGCAACTTTTATATCATTGGCCTCACATGATGGGCAATTCATTATATTGTGCAAGGGTAACTTCGATTTAATTTTTGTTTTCAATAATACCCGCAAATTTATAAAATACTGGAAACGGCTGCAAGCGCAGGAATTGACTATCTATTTTTTTGAAATTTTTGATCAATTGTTTTACAGAAACGAGTTTCGGATTTTGATATTGCATAAATTCCAGGTTTTGTCATTTTACTATAGATGACTGGTAAATTCAAAATAGGCACATCGGCGACTGTAAATTTGCCGATACCTTCCCATTGAGATAGAACCACTCATGAATCCTGCGGTTAACGCAAAGCCATCACCACTTCAAATGCTATATTTCGTCGAAAATACGCTTTAAGTTCTTTCATGTTTAATTCTCCTTTTGATAATTTTTATAATATTGATGTTTATTTTCTATTCCTCTCAAAACCCATTCTTTACATTTTCATTCCGGCCATCGGGTCGTTTCCTTTTTTAAATACAAATTCACTTTGCAGCAAATAGGCACCACTCATTACTACTATATCTCCATTTTGTAACCCTGATTTTATTTCTATTCGGTTTCCATTCTCTAAACCTATTTCTACCATTTTCATTTTGAAAGTGTTTTTTCCGGATTGAACCCACACCGTATTAATTTTTCCATCTCTTAATACAGCATCTGTTGGCAGGGTAAGTGCTTTAATTACCCTGCTTTTGATACTTACGTATGCCGGCATACCTGGTTTTAGCATTCCATTTATATTGGGTATGGTAACCCTTATCAGGTTAAGCCTGCTGTCTGGTAGAATTTCAGGATTGGCAAATTCAATTTTTCCTTTCCATTCTTTGCCGGGTAAATCAGGGATTTGAACTAAAGCATTTCCGCTTAAATCCACAGAAGAAAGCTGGGATGCGTAAACCTGGGCTTCGGCC